>JAJONL010000037.1 GCA_021323395.1 Nitrospira sp. | reverse complement strand
CAATCCCGCTGAGCAGGACGTTGAAGCAAATCTTTCCCATCAAAAACTGACCGCGCGTGATGGGATAGGTGAGCAGTTCGTAAAAGATCCCGGAATCCTTATCCATGAAGATTCCCCATGAGGTGTTCATGGCGATCCCGAACGTCGTCATGGCTAACACGCCTGCCAGGAAAAATTCGGTGTACCCCAGGGACACGCCTTCCATGGAGAATCGGCCGACCGTGCCTTCGAACCCGAGCCCGAACAGGAAGAGATAGGCCATCGGGACGAAGAGATCCCAGAATACGAAGGCGATATTGGTGCGGCGTTGCCGATAGTCTCGATAAAAGACCGCCGCCACGCCGTTCATGCTTCGGCTCCTCGCTCAGAATTGGGCCCCTGTTTGCCCACGAGTTCCACAAAAATATCTTCCAGCCCCGCCCCGCGCACTTCAAAATGTCGAAGAGGCGCAACCCGCGACAGATCAGCCAACCGGCCCAGCAGAAACGCCTCTTCGCCCTTGAACAGCAGTTCGACCTGCTCCCCTTCGATGCGAAGTTCGATCGGATGCAGAGCCTCCAGCCGGGCACGAAGATCCTGCTCACGCGCGAAGGTCAAACTGACGCGAAAGAGCTGAGTCGACAGACGTCGTAAGTCCCGCAGTGTGCCGGCAGCGAGCGTGGTACCGTGACGGAGGATCATGATGCGGTCGCACAATTCTTCCGCTTCACTCAAGACCTGCGTGGTCAACAGCACGGTCCGCCCATTGCGCGCCTCCCTGCGGATGCGGTCCAGCACCCGCCGGCGCATCAACGGATCCATGCCCGTCGTGCTCTCATCCAAAAAAATAACCGGCGAATCCACCATGAAGATCTTTGCCACCTGCACGCGCCGTTTCGTGCCCAAACTGAGATCCTGCACCGTCTCCTGCGCCTGGTCTCGTAATTCGAATTCCTCCAGCACCGCCTCCATCCGCTTGCCGACTTCATTGGGTTTGATGCCATGCAAATAGGCGTAGACGCGAAGGTTGTCCTCGACCGTCAACAGGGTCTCGACTGCAGTTTGCTGCAGGACCACGGCGATGTGACGCCGCACGTCTAGGGCCTGACGCACCACGTCAAAACCGCAGACCTGAGCGCGTCCAGAGGTCGGTCGCGTGAGGGTCGTGAGAACCTTTACCAGCGTGCTTTTCCCTGCGCCGTTGGGGCCAAGCAATCCGTAAATTTCACCAGGCGTCACCTCGAACGAAACCCCGTCGAGGGCAGTCAGCTCCTTGGCGCGACCCTGATGGTAGATTTTTCGTATGCCTTCGACTGTAATGCTGTTCATAGCACGGCTGGAGACACAGCGATCTGTATAGACAAAACATTCACATGTCTGTGCGGCACGATCAAATCCTTCTGCGAGTAGCGTGCTGACGGCGAAGCACTCCCGCGGCTCCGTCCCGGTCATTCCATCCGCAGATTCCCCCTAGACTATTTCTTCTGCTGTTGCTTCATGTATACTTCCGCGCGCTTCTTGATCTCCTCCGGCGAGACATCTTCGATTCTGGTGTGGATCCACCATTGATTCCCGGCAGGATCCGTTACACCGGCGCCGCGATCTCCATAAAACTGATCGACCGGTTCCTGCAGAGACTTGGCCCCGGCCGTCAGCGCCCGTTTGTACCAGGCGTCGGTATCCTCCACGTACAGTGCGATTTTGGCCGGCATGGGTTTATGCGCGTCGGTGGCTTCACCGAGCATGACCATGGAGTTTCCGATCTTCAACTCGGCATGCATGATCGTTCCGCCCGGGCCGGCCAAACGATAACTCTCCTTGGCATCGAAGGCCTGCTTCAGAAATTCGATCAGCTTCGCCGCGCCCTGAACGGTGAGGACCGGCGTCAGCGTATGATAGCCGTCGGGAATCGGTTTCACTGCCATCGCGTCACCTCCTCGGTGAGTCGTGGGGTATGTCCGTGCGCCCGCAAGGTTGTTCGAATGTAGCCTATTCTGCCGTCAGCAGTTCCAGAATGTGACCGTTCGGGTCGCAAAAGTAGACCCCTCGGCCGCCGGCGTGATGATTGATAACCAGATTTTCTCGTGCGTGCGGCCCGCTGCCATAGGTAATACCTTCCGCTTTGATGCGGCTGAACATCGCATCGAAGTCCGTCTCGCTCACTTTGAATGCATAGTGATGGATGTCGAACGGTTCGGCATCTTCATCGAAGTCGAGCGTCAGCGTCTCATTGATCCGAAGCGGTGCAAAAAATCCGACGGCCCCTTCGTCGAACGTTAATCCCAAGATTCTAGCCAGGAACTTCGCCGACGCAACCTTATCGCGCGCCGGAACGATGGTATGGTTGAGGGTAATGGCCATGACATCCTCCGATTCCCGTCCCTCTCTTCGACGATGGACTACCCTCCTGCCTCTACACCGCGCCCTTGCCCAGCACGTCTCGCATGGTGGCGGCCAATTCCCGTAGCGCTCGTCCTCCGTCTCCGACAAACACCGAGCCATGCATCAACGCCAATTGCCGCGGCTCCAGCTGGGCCAGGCCATGAAGGAGAGGTTCGGTCAAAGGCGTGTAGGGATAGGCATTGGCAAAGGGCCCCTTCTGTCCGTCGATCAACGACTGCTTTGCGCGTTCGACGATATCGGATTCGATCATCGGTTCGGTATCTCCCTCATGCGTGAACAGGTCCGAGCAGAATAGGGTGCGGCTCCCTTCCTCAAACAAGAGGCCGGCCTCCCAATTGTGCGGGACGTGCGGCGTCTGCCGAAAACGGACACGAGATCGTCCAATGGTGAGCACTTCATCGTGGGCGATGACGCGGGCGGGGCGAATGGCCATATCGTTCACGCTGACCAGCGCTCCCACCAGGCCGCAAAGGGCGGTGGCCTGCGGTGCGACATGCAGCCACTCGTTGAGCGCGCCGCACTCGTCCGCTTCATAGTGGCTGAACGAGATCCACCGAATCCTCGCGGGATCGATCACGCTGGCCACCCCGTCCCGCACGAGCGGGAACATCTGTTTCATGCCGGTGTGAAATAGTAACGGCTCTTCATCTTTGATAAGGAAGTGATTGAATCGGAGATTGAACCCCGGCACATAGACTGAGATCAGATACTGGTCCCGGGCAATCTCGGTGACTCTCGCTCGCTCGTTCATGAAGCCTCCGGTTCTCCGCCCTTGATATCCAAAACAAGAAGGCTGCACCGCCGGCCAGTGTGGGTCAGATAAAATAATTGTCATGGCGGCGACAAAGAGCTTGCCATTCCTCGTCGCTGAAGTGACGGCCGGCGACCTTCTCCGCGATCGCCTCGAAATAGCCCTCGCGTGGAGCGCCGGGAGCGAACAGCAGCAACATCGAAGCCGTTTCATCTGATTCGTTACGAAAACCGTGAATGCCGCCTTCAGGCACGTACAAAAAATCCCCTGCCTTCGCGTCGATCCACCGCTCTCCGTTGAAGAGTCGCAAGGTGCCGGACAGGATGAAAAATGATTCCGACATCGTGCGGTGAAAATGCGCGTCGGGCCCAGGGGTATGGGGCTCAGCATCCCACCGATACAAGCCAAATTGTCCATGGGTGGAGACGCCGGTGACCAAATATTGCATCGTCGTATGATGACCGATGGAGAGATCGGGTGATTGGTGCGCCGGACGAAATGTCGCGGTCATCTCGCCTGTCACGCCAAGGTAGCGGGGTTCGGGATAGGACATCGTGGCCTCCTTTCACTCCGGCATGAGCTGTGCCCGAACAAGGCTGCGCGCTGTCTTTCCGGACCTTCGCCGCCAGGACAGGGCTCCGCCGCAGCATGTACAGCGCACCAGAAGAGCAGTCTAGGACACTGTCGCAACCGTCGGGAATGACGGCGCTCACCCATTGGCTCCTGCCATCACCAACCCCTCCTCCCCGACCTCGTCCATCAAAGGGGTCTGCTGGTGCTGTTCTGCGATCAGCGCATAAAACACCGGAACGACGAAGAGGGTAAAGATCGTGCCGACAATCATGCCACTGACGAGCACCACGCCGATGCTGTTGCGCGCCTCGGCTCCCGGCCCCGACACCAGCACCAACGGAAGATGGCCGAAGACGGTGGCCGCCGAGGTCATCAGTACCGGCCGCAGTCGCGTCAACGACGCCTCGCGCAGCGACTCCATCTTCGACAGGCCGCGCGCCTGCAGCCGGTTGGCGAACTCCACGATCAAAATGCCGTTCTTTGCAATGAGTCCGACCAAGGTGATCAGCCCGACCTGCGAATAGATATTGATGGTGGTGAGGTCCAGAAAACTGAACACCAGCGCGCCCGAAATGGCCAGCGGAACCGACCCCAGGAGCACGATCAAGGGGTCGCGGAAACTGTGGAACTGAGCCGCCAGCACAAGGTAGATGAGCACGACCGCAAACCCGAGTGTGACGGTCAGCGCGGAGCCTTCGCGACGGATTTGCCGCGATTCGCCCCCGTAATCAAGCATGACACCAGGCCCACGCGCTTCGATGGCCGCGGCCTCCAGCACGCTCAACCCTTCTTCCTTGGTGACACCGGGTTTGACGCCGCCGAACACCCGCGCGGCATTGCGTTGTTGAAAGCGATTCAACGTGCGCGGAGCCGTCCCGGCCTCGATGTGCGTGAACGTGGAGACCGGAACGAGCTGGCCGCCGGGAGTCTTGATTTTGAGGTCCAGCAGCGGACCGACGGTCGCGCGGTCCTTGTCGCCGATCTGAGGAATCACTTTATAACTCCGGTCGAAGAAGTTGAACCGATTCACATACGCGCCGCCAAGCAAGGTGCCGAGTTCCTGTCCTACGCCCGCGAGATCGAGACCAAGGTCGGCGAGACGCTCGCGATCGAGCACGACGTTCGCTTGCGGCAGATCGATTTTGAGGTCCGTATCGACGTACAGGAATTTTCCGCTTTTCCACCCCGCGCCGACCACCGCCGCGACCGTCTCCTGAAGTTGTTCAGGGGGCACATCACTTTGCAGCATGAGCTCGACATCATACTGTCCGGGAGTCGGTAACGGCGGATCGAGCCGCGGGAACACGCGCAATCCCGGCACTTGCGACACCCTCCCGTATACTTCGCCGTACATGGCCTCCGTGGAACGGCTCCGTTCCCGCCAATCCTTGGTGACCATCCCGCCGAAGCCGCCCCATGCCGACGTCAGGGACCACATGAACTTGGCCTCGGGAAAGGCGGTTACGGCCTTGACGACCGCGAGGGATTCCCGATTGGTCGCGTCCAGCGTCGAATCCGGCGCGGCTTCAAGAAAGAAGAAGATGTGGCTCTGGTCCTCCACCGGCGCAAGCTCCTGCCGCGAGAAGGTATACAGCGGCCAGGCCGCGACCATGACCAGCAGCGAGGCCGCCACGATCGCCCACTGCATCTTCAACGCCCCGTCGAGCGCCCAGGCGTAGGCTCGGCGCACCGTCTCGAAGCCGCGATTGACCCAGGTGGTCAGCCGACCTTGCCGGCCCTGCGGGTGGACAAAACGCGAGCTCATCATCGGCGACAGCGTGAGCGCGACCACCCCCGATACCACGACTGCCGCGGCGAGCGTAATCGCGAACTCCAGAAACAGCGAGCCGGTCAGTCCTCCCTGAAAGGCAATCGGCGTGTACACCACGGCCAAGGTAATCGTCATCGCAATGATGGGGCCGAGCAACTCGCGCGCGCTGATCAACGCGGCTTCGATACGCGATTTCCCTCCGCGCACATGCCGTTCCACGTTTTCCACGACGACGATCGCATCGTCTACGACCAACCCGACCGAGAGCACGATCGCGAGCATCGTCAAGAGGTTGAGGCTGAACCCGAACGCAAGCATGACGATCGCCGCCCCGATCAGCGAGACCGGCATCGCCACCAACGGCACCAGCGCAGTCCGCACCGACCCCATGAAGAGAAAGACGACCAAGCCGACGATCATGATCGTCTCGGACAGGGTCTTGGTGATCTCCCTCAGCGCGTCTTCCATGAACACCGTCGCATCATAGGCGAGCTGCATGTCGATATCCTTCGGCAGCGTCGGACGCAGACGATCCATTTCAGCGTGCAAACGGTGGGCGACCTCGATCTCATTGGAGCCGACCAGAGGCCAGACTCCAAAATACACCGCTTCACGCTCGTTGAACTTCGCCATCATGTCGGCTTCTTCAGCGCCGAGCTCGACTTTGGCCACATCTTTCAGGCGCGCCAAGGCGCTCCCCCGGTCGCTGACGATCAATTCTTCAAATTCGCGCACCGAACGCAGGTCGGTATTGGCCAGCAGGTTGAGCTGAACCAAATTCCCCTTGGTGCGACCAACCGCCGCCAGAAAGTTGTTGCGCCGCAACGCCGCTTGCACATCGCCGGGAGACAGGTTCAGCGCGGCAAGGCGGTCGGGATCGATCCAGATGCGCATGGCGATCGGCTGGCCGCCCTCGATGGTGACACGCTGGACTCCCGGCAATGTCGCCAGTTGCGGCTGCAGGGTGCGCGAGAGCCAATCGGTGATTCCGGGAACGTCCCGTTCCGTGGAGGAAAAGCTGAGGTAGAAAGACGCGCTCGGCCGATCGGCGCGACGCACTTCGACGACGGGCGGCTCGGCTGCCGGCGGCAGTTCAGAGCGGGCCTGCTGCAGACGCGCGCTGATTTCGGCCAGCGCCGCGGTGCTGCTGTGGTTCAATTTTAATTGCACCGTCACGGTGCTGACGCCGGCGCGGCTCGTCGACTCAAGATAATCAACACCGCCGATGGCCGATACCACACGTTCAATCGGCGTGGTGAGGAAGCCGCGAATCGTCTCCGCGCTCGCGCCATAATAGACGGTCGTGATCACCACCGACGAACTTTCGATCTTGGGATATTGCTGGACCGGCAGCACCGTCAGCGCCCGCCAGCCCAGGAGGACGATGATGAGGTTCACGACCACTGCGAGCACAGGGTGTTTGATGAAGATATCGGTGAAGGCGCGCAAGCCGGATTCCTCGTCTCGGTGATGGAAACGTTACCAACGCTTCACGAAAAGGGTCGCTCTCGCTGCCACGGCTCAATTTTGAGGGAGTTCACCCTCGTACGGCGATTGACCCAGGAGCCTGTGGACGGGCGCGGTCGGCAGTCGCAGACACCTGTCTATTGAGGTCGATCGAGCGCCTTGTCGGCGGTCTGGTTACTCGCGGAATCGCCGGCGATCGACACCAGCACCGCATCACGCAACTTAAACGCTCCGGCAGCGGCCACCCGCTCTCCGGCCGACAGGCCGCTCAGAATGACGACCTCGTCGCCGAGAATCGCCCCGCTCCCCACAGTCCGAAGATAGGCCCTGACTTTGCCGTCTTCCCCCGATGTGAGGACGAATACTTGATCACCGCCCGGTCCCTTCCTGACTGCGCTCGCAGGAACGGCAACGGCCTTGCGCGATTGGCCGACTGGGACCTGGACTCGCACCGATGCGCCCGGCGCCGGCGCGTTGGGCTCCCCTTCGATCCTGGCGCGCACCATGGCGTTGCGGGTCGTCGGATCCACCCGCGAGTCGAGCGCGACGATCTTCGCCACGATCGGAGCAGACGATCCGGCAGCCAATACCTCGACCTCGTCGCCCACCCGCAAGCCAGCCGCGACTTGCTGCGCGACCGTGAAATCCACATGCACCGCACGCTCCACCCCTTGCAGCGTGGTGAGCTGTGTTCCCTCGTTCAAGTACTGACCGGGATGAACGTCCGCCAGGCCGACTCGTGCCCTGAACGGCGCGCGAATCGTCTTGCGGGCAATGATCGCCTTGGTGCGCGCAATCTGAGCCACCGCAACCTGGAGATCCGCGCGCGCCCGATCCACCTCCTCCTCAGCCGTGGCGAGATCTCGGCTCAAATGCTGCCGCCTTGTGAGCACCGTCTTCGCAAGCGAGGCTTGCGCCTCCTGCGCCTTCAATTCCGCCTCCTCCACCGACACGTCGAGCAACACCAACAGAGCTCCGGCTTCGACGATTTGCCCCGATGTCAACCGGGCCTGACTGACGGTACCCGCAAGCTCGTTACGAAGCGTGATGGAGCGCATGGCCAATACCGTTCCAATCGACGTGGTGGTGGGCCGGTGATCGAGCTGTTTCGCGACGGCGGCCGTCACGACCTCCATCGGCTCGGGCTGATTCGCAGATGCAGCCTGGCTGTCCTGCATGGCCGAATGTTTCCAGGCTGCAAGCAGCGCTCCACAGGCGATGACCACGCCGAGCAATAGAACAGACTTGACCCAACCGTGACGTGTCATGAGTTGTATCCTCCGAGCACCAAGCCTCTACTCTGAATGTGCGCCTATCCCCCGGCCCCTTTCGCGGGCGGGGTCGGGCAAGGCCAATTCTCTCCTTTCTCATTGACCGTATTCAATACGCCCCACCTTGCGTCAACTCCTCGTCAGGAGATCAGACATGGATGGATGCTCCAGGTTGCCTCCGCTCGGTCGCGTCAGGTCCGAGAACGAATACCTGCCTCAGAAAACAAGTCCAATGTCACCCGATCGATTCCGTTCCAAGCGCGTTTTGGTTTCCGCATTCGAAATCGTATCCCTGCTCCTCTGAGATCTTTCGACCAGACCGGAGGCCAGAAGGGGATGTGCCTGACTTGTTTCATTGAAAAACACGACGAGGATCTTCAGCGTCCTCGTCCGGCTGGTGTTTGTCAACACGTGATGCGGGACCGACGTCAGTGCGGACACGGACCCCGGATTCAGTGTCACCGCCCGCTTTCCATGCATCTCCAAGCGTCCCGCCCCTTCGAGGACATAGAGAAATTCACCTCCAGGCTGGGTTGGCCAGGAGTTGGTCGAACCAGGAGCCAGTTCAACGGCAATGAGACGCCAGTCCTTGCCCGCTCCCTCGACGATTTCGGCTGGGGAAGACACGGAGGAAGAGAAATCGTTCGCGATGGCGTCCAGAGGCCGGCTGTGGCCCACGAACAGTGCCGCTGAAAGGCATAGAACCCACATGTGAAGTCGCATCGTATGCTCCCTGATCAATGTCAATTCATTCCAATGAAGACACCGCCTTGACGATTACGGAGGATGACCGGATCGACAACCTCCCCACATTGCACACATCGGCGCGCCTGAAGATCGAGCAACTGCTCCATGACCATCAGTCCTCCGCAACGCAAGCAGTGGTTGGCCGCGTCGTGGCCGCGCCACGTTGACCGGCCGTGCTCCTTTGATTCCTGCTCCAATCTCGCTGTCGTTGGCATCATAGGCCCTCCTCTGCGTCCCATGGATACGCATAAGCCGTTCCAGCGGCAGGGAAGCGGGTTCAGGGGATGACGACCGCCATGATAGAGGCCTTTGGATGGTTGTGGCCTGTGGCGTTCGACAATGCGACAGAAGATGACGAGCCGACCATGCGGCACAGTGCCGAAACATCGGCATCTGAAGGTAGCTCGGTTATGCGCCGCTGTGGAAAGACGCCGGACTGCGACCGATCGTGAATCGGCCGCGGCGGGCTAGGAGGGACGAATGATGCCGAGCTTCTGCATTCGCGATTGAAGGGTAGTCCGCTTCATGCCAAGCTTGGCGGCCGCGCCGTGAGGCCCGCCGATGATCCAATTCGCCGCCTGAAGGGCCCGCATGATATGGGCACGCTCGGCGGCTTCCAGCGTGCTCACGGCAGGGCCGTCGAGATTCGACTTCGGCGCGAGCTTGTCCAGGGACAGCTGCAGCTCTCCTCCTTGCGACAGAATGGTAGCCCGCTCGATCACATTCTCCAACTCCCGGACGTTGCCGGGCCAATCGTACTGCGCCAGCGCCGCCATCCCTTCGGTGGAAATCGAATCGATGGTCTTCTTCATGCGCCGGGCGAACTTCTGGGCAAAATATCGCACCAGCGCAGGAATGTCTTCGCGGCGGTCGCGAAGCGCCGGAATGGTCAGCGGGAATATGTTAAGCCGGTAATACAAATCACTCCGAAAGTCTTTTTCGCCCACCATGTGCACGAGGTCGCGGTTCGTCGCCGCGAGGAGGCGAATATTCACCTTGATGGTTCGCGTGCCTCCCAACCGCTCGAACTCCTGCTCCTGCAACACCCGCAACAATTTGGATTGCAGCTCCAACGGAATATCTCCCACCTCATCGAGAAACAGCGTCCCCCCATCGGCAAGTTCGAACCGGCCGACCTTTTGCGCAATGGCGCCGGTAAAGGCACCGCGCTCGTGACCGAACAACTCGCTTTCGAGCAGTCCCGTGGGAATCGCCGCGCAATTCAGCTTGACCAATGTGCGTTCTCGGCGACCGCTACGGTTATGGATGGCGCGCGCCAACAATTCCTTGCCCGTCCCCGTTTCACCCAGAATCAACACGGTCGAATCGGTCGGGGCGACGATCTCCACCTGCTTCAAGACCCGTTTGAGCGCCGCGCTGCTTCCGATGATGTCCTCGAAATCGTAGTCGGTCTTGATTTCTTCTTCGAGATATAACTTTTCCTTATTGAGCTTCTCTTTCAGATCCGCGATTTCCCGATACGCCAGTCCGTTTTCGACCGCGATCGCAATCTGCTGGGCCACCTGATTCAACAATTCGACGTCCTGCGGCGCAAACGCGTCGTCGCGCTGCCTTCCCACATTCAGCGCCCCGAACGCCCGGTCATGAGAAAGCAGCGGCACGCAACAGAGAGACTTCACTCCCTCGGCGAGGAGATAGGTGGCGATCGGAGAAGTCGAAGCCATGTCCTGCAAATCCTGCTCTCGAAACACCGCCGTCTGTCTGGTGGTGATCGCGATGCCCGATGGCGAGGGAACCCGCAAATCCCCGTCGCACTCTTCGATCACGGATCGCTGCTCGGTAAAGTGTAGGACGTGCACCCGGCAGCGTTGAGTTTCGGAGTCATACAGCATCAGGCTGGACCCATCATGCGGAATGACTGTGCGCAAGCATTCGCTGACCGCGGAAAAGACCGCGCTCAAATCCAAATGAGAGACCACGGCATTGTTGATCTCCAGCAACATCCGCTGGCGGTCTCGCTCATGGCTCAACTGCTGTTGGGCGGCCTGAGCCGCCTCGGCATTCAACGCATTATCCACGGCCACCGCCACCTGCTTCGCCACCTGGCGCATGAAGTCCAGCTCGGCCGGCTGATAGATTCTCGGCTGCAGGCTCCCGAATCCCATGGCTCCCAGGCGGCGCTGCGCCGTCGTGAGGGGCACGACGCAGAACGACTGCACGCCATTTTCGCGGAACATCGACATCAAGGCCGGAAAGCGGCGTTCCTGCGCGATGTCGTTCACGATCAAGGGCTCCTGCGTCGCCCACACCAGCCCGCCCGGAGATTCGTCCACCGGCGTTTCGAGGCCTGGGTTGATGGTGGCGGGCTCCGCCGTCACCAAAAAACACAGCCGCATGACGTTGCGAACCGGATCGTGCAGCACCACATTGATGTAATCGAACGGCACGATGTGCGGAAGCCGTTGCGCCAGATCGCGCAGTAAATCGTCCAGGTCGCGATGCGAAGCGATGGATTCGGACACCTCCAAGAGCAACCTCAGCCGGTCACGATCGCGAACGAGATCTTGATGGTGCAGCACGTTGTCCACCGCCACCGCCACTTGATTGCCGACCTGCGCGAGAAATTCTCCGTCGCTCTCTCCATAGGCCTGCTCACGCAAACTGGCGAACCCCATGGCGCCCAAGCGGCGGAGCGCCGTCGTCAACGGCACGATGCACAACGACCTGATCCCGTCCTCCTGCATCCGGGATGTCACCGCCGGCCATCGGCGTTCTTCGTCCAGGTTATGGATGATGAGGGGCTGTTGCGTGAGCCACACCGATCCGGTTGGCGTCTCCTCCACCGGTTCTTCATGGCCGCCGATGATGTCCGCCGGCACATTGGCCTGCAGCGTATGGAGTTTCATCAGGTTGCGCTCGCGATCGTGCAATGAGAGCGCCACAAAATTTACCTGGACGACCTGCGGCAGCCGTTGCGCCAGATCGCGAAACAGGTCGTGCAGATCCCGGTGAGCGGCGATCGCTTTAGTGACTTCCAGCAAGGCGCGGTGCCGCACCATCTCAAGATCCGAAATCTGAAGATTCTGGTGCTTGTTCATCATTGGTGGTGATGTATCGGAGCCCGGCGACCTGAGGTAGGGGCCGTGGGATTCCTCTCTCCGCTTCCGCGCCGCCCCCTGTCGTGACCTGCCAGGTTGCCACACAGTGCCACAGGTAAGCCTTCTGGCTCAAGAGCCCGCCGGTGAATGGATCGAGGGACCCTAGGAGTCTGTCCGAGTAATGCCATTCTGCTGCGACGAATGATCTGCCGGCATCTGCGTCGTTCTCAGCCCGTAAAAATCCTCAACGTATTCAGCGAATACGCTTCCGGTTTTTTCGAGCCTGCGGTCTCGCATCCGTCGGCAACTCCTTCGCCTCGCTACGAAGGATTACTCGGACAGGCTCCTAGCCAGGATTATTCATGAATGCCGTCGCGAGTCGTTCGAGACTGAAGCCCGCCGGGGCTTCTCCCACGTAAGGCCGACGCAGGCGTACTGGCAGTCCGTCGAGGAGGCCCAACGAGAAAAGCCCCGCCGAGCGAGAGGATCGGACGACGGACGCCGCTGGTGGACTTTTTGCGCATCCTATTAGGACGGCTGTGATGCGGCGAGGAGACGGTCCCGATCGAGGTCCAGCAGATCACCGATACGTTCAACGGTCAGATCGGCCGGTGGATAGGTCCGCAAGGCTTCGGGCTCGGTGGCGTAATGTCCCTGGCGAGGAAACACGGTCGTGACGCGTTTGCCCCAGCGTGCCTTGACGGCGGTGAGAATCCGCAACTTGTCATCCACCAACACATACTGATCGGCGGGGTACCGTCGCTCGACATCGTCCAGCTCTTCTTCCTTATGGATGTAAATAAGGACGTTTCCCTCGACCGCCTCCTGCAGACCCGAGCGATCGATTTTCAGCGGCTGGAAGACCACGTCACCATCGGACAGAATCACTGCCTTGCCCCATGTCTTCACATGGCGCACCACCTCCAAGGCCTGCGGAAACAACCGGTCGGCGAACGGATAGTTCACGAGAAAGTGTGACACCGTCAAGAGATGCGGATCACGTGGAAACTGCAGGCGATAGCGCTGTAACGCGCCCAGATAATCGACGTAGCCCAATTCGCGACGCAGTTGCTCGAAAATCGCCCAGTACCGCTCTTCTCGCGCCGGACCGACCTCCCGCCTCAAATGCTGCTTGAGATCGGCCGTGACTCCATCATTGTCCAGGAGCGTGTTGTCGACGTCGAACAGCACCACCATGGGCGGAGACGTCATGCCTGCCCTCTATCGCCTGCCGCTCCACTTCCAGTTGCGGACCTCCGGCATATCGGCGCCATGTTGCGCAATGAACTCCTTATGCTGAATGCGCTTGTCGCGCATGTCCTGTTTCAGGTAGGCGGCGCGTGCACCGAGCTGCGGCACGCGGTCCACCACATCAGCGACGAGATGAAACCGGTCCAGGTCATTCAACACCACCATGTCGAAGGGCGTGGTCGTCGTGCCTTCTTCCTTATAGCCGCGCACATGCAGATTGTCATGATTCGTTCGCCGGTAGGTCAGCCGGTGAATCAACCAGGGATACCCATGGAAGGCGAAGATGATCGGCTTGTCGGGAGTAAACAAGGCATCGAATTCTTTGTCCGACAGTCCGTGCGGATGCTCGCTGGGTGGCTGCAGCTTCATCAGATCCACGATATTGATGACGCGCACTTTCAAATTGGGCAGGGCGTTACGCAAAATTTCCACCGCCGCCAGGGTTTCCATCGTCGGCACGTCGCCGCAACAGGCCATCACCACGTCAGGCTCGCTGCCTCGGTCGTTGCTGGCCCATTCCCAAATCCCGATTCCCGCCGTGCAATGCATGATGGCCGAATCCATGTCCAACCACTGCGGCGACGACTGCTTGCCGGCCACGACGACGTTGACATAATCACGGCTACGCAAACAGTGGTCGGTCACGGACAACAGTGTGTTCGCGTCGGGCGGCAAGTAGACGCGGATGACTTCGGCTTTTTTGTTCACCACATGATCGATGAACCCCGGGTCCTGGTGGCTGAACCCGTTGTGATCCTGCCGCCACACATGCGACGTCAGGAGATAATTCAGCGAAGCGATCGGTCGCCGCCAGGGAATTTCGCGCGCGGTCTTCAGCCATTTCGCATGTTGATTGAACATCGAGTCCACGATGTGGATGAACGCTTCATAGCAGCTCATAAACCCGTGTCGTCCCGTCAACAGATACCCCTCGAGCCAGCCCTGGCACAAATGCTCGCTCAGGATTTCCAGCACTCGCCCGTCAGGCGCGACATGTTCGTCGGTCTTGAGAATTTCCTCCATGGAACAACGGTCGGTCACTTCAAACACCGCCGTCCAGCGATTCGACGCGGTCTCGTCCGGCCCGAAAATGCGGAAATTGTTCATATTCGTTTTCAGCACATCGCGCAGAAACAGCCCCTGCACTCTCGTCGCCTCGGCTTGCTCCGCGCCGGGCTTCGTCACCGGCACCGCATATTCCCGGAAATCCGGCATCCGCAGGTCACGGAGCAGGATGCCGCCGTTGGCGCAAGGGATCGCGCCCATGCGCCGCTCACCCGTCGGTGCCAAGGCCGCGAGATCGGCGACCAGCTTCCCCGTGTCGTCGAAGAGTTCCTCCGGCTTGTAGCTCCTCATCCACTCTTCCAACAACTGCACATGCTCGGGCCGGTCCATATCTCCCATCGGAACCTGATGGGACCGAAAACTTCCCTCCACCGGCTTGCGGTCCACCTCCTTCGGCCCGGTCCATCCCTTCGGCGTCCGCAACACGATCATGGGCCAGCGCGGCCGACCGGTCAGTCCCTTCGATCGGGCCTCCCGCTGGATGCGCCGGATCGTCGCGGTGATCTCGTCCAGGGTGGAGGCCATGAGGCGATGCATCTCCTCGGGATCCTCCCCTTCGACAAAGAAGGGCTGATGGCCGTAGCCGATCAACAACGATTCCAGTTCGTCCGGCGGCATGCGCGCCAGCACGGTCGGGCCGGCGATCTTGTAGCCGTTCAGATGCAGAATCGGCAGCACGGCGCCGTCACGGGCGGGATTCAAGAACTTGTTGCCGTGCCAGCTGCCGGCGAGCGGGCCTGTTTCGGCCTCCCCGTCCCCGATCACGCAGGCCACGAGCAATTCCGGGTGATCGAATGCCGCTCCATACGCATGGGCCAGAGAATAGCCCAGCTCGCCGCCTTCGTGAATGGATCCAGGTGTTTCCGGCGCCACGTGGCTGGGGATACCGCCGGGAAAGGAAAATTGTTTGAACAGCCGCTTCAGCCCCTCCTCATCCTGCGAGATATTCGGGTAGACCTCGCTATAGGTCCCTTCGAGATACACGTTCGCCACGATTCCCGGGCCGCCGTGTCCCGGCCCCGTGATATACAGCACGGGAAGATCCTGATCCTTGATGATGCGATTGAGGTGCACATAGATAAAATTCAATCCCGGCGTCGTGCCCCAATGGCCGAGCAGGCGCGGCTTGATATGCTCCCGTTTCAACGGCTGCTTCAGCAGCGGGTTGTCAAAGAGATAAATCTGCCCGACGGATAAGTAATTCGCCGCCCGCCAGTAGGCATGGATGCGCTGAACCATGTCAGGGCTGAGGGTCGTCTGCTTGTTCGTCTCGTTCATAAGGTTCCTCTTTCAGGTTCGGGTGTTCCATCGTCCGTTGGAGAGCGGGGCGACCGCCATTTCGTCAATGCTCCGCATGGCGTCCTAACAACCGGTAGATCGATTGCGCAATCTGGAGTTCTTCATCGGTATGCATGACCCGCACCGTCACCCGGCTGCCGGGGGTGGAAATGACGTCGGCGCCGGCCTCGTTGGCGGCCTGATCCAGCCGGACGCCGAGAAACTCGAGGCCTTCGCACATGCGGGTCCGCACGACCGGCGCCTGTTCGCCGATGCCGCCGCTGAACAGGAGCTGGTCAAGGCCGCCGAGCGCCGCTGCATAGGCGCCGATCCATTTTTTCCCCTGATAACAAAACAAGGCCACGGCCTCAGCCGCCCGCGCATCCCGCCCTTCCTGCTCCAGCAGGTCCCGCATGTCCGGGCTGATCTCCGACAGGCCCAACAAACCCGAACGGGCGTTCACCATGTCCTGAAACTGTTCGGCCGTCATCCCCTCGGTCTTCGATAAATACGAAAAGAGTCCGGGGTCCAGGTCTCCGGACCGCGTGCTCATCGGAAGGCCTGAGGCGGGGGTGAACCCCATCGTCGTATCGAGACTCTTTCCGTCTCGCACCGCCGCCATGCTGGCCCCATTTCCCAAATGCGCGATGATGACGCGGCCGCGCGCGATCTCAGGACCGGCGACTCGTTCCAATTCTTCCATGAGATAGGCATAGGACAGCCCGTGAAATCCGTAGCGCCTCACCCCCTGTTTTTCGTAGCGGCGTGGAATGGCGAGCATGCGGGCGACCCGCGGCAACTGTTGATGGAATCCCGTATCGAAGCAGGCGACTTGCGGCGCCCGAGGAAACTGTTTGCCGAACGCTTCGATCAAGGTGATTTCGGCCGGCAGATGTTCGGGATCGTAAGGGCTGAGCCGATGCAGCTCCTCCATCACCTCCGTCGACAGCACCACCGGGTCCGCGTAGCGGCTGCCCCCCTGCACCACTCGATGGCCGATTGCCCGAATTGCCCACCCCTTGCCGCCCTGCGCGAGCTGATCGACCAGCACCCGCACGGCGGCGGCATGGTCAGCCACTTGAATGGTCCGTCGATCGCTCCGTCCGGTCGCAACATCGGTGACGGTGAGCATTCCATCTCGAAGTCCGATCCGCTCGAGTTTGCCCGCGGCCAGCCGGACCGGCGGCGAACCAGTACGAAACAGGGCCCACTTCACGCTGGACGATCCTGCATTCAACGTGAGGACGGCGGCTCCATCATTGTCGGTACCTTGCATCGGTGTCCTGCCTACGCCTTCAACATAAAGCGCCCGCAGGGTCAGCGCAACCGTAAAATCCCGGCTTGAATCGATCGTCGACGAATGCTGATCCGCTATTCTCCACAGTTACCTTCCGGGCTTTGACAGCCGGAGGCCCATCGGTATAGTAAAGGGTATGAGTCCCCTTCTCCTGCTTTTCATCTTGTTCTCCTTCTGCCGGCCTGTGGCAGGGATCGCTGTCACGGAAAGCTCCGCAGAAATTCTGCTTCTGGGCGGCACCGTCATTTCCATCGATCAGGACTCACTGTCCGTGACGCTCCGCCTGCCGGGCGGAGAAACTCGCCTGTTTGCGGTGGTCGACCGGCGATGGTTGCGGGACATCGGTCTCGGCGACCACGTGACCTACGAGCTGAACGACGCGGGGAAAATCATCAGACTGGTCAAACTTCCCACCGACCCCGCAAACTGACGATGTCTCATCCTCGACAGGCCCTATCGTGCGGAGGGGGAGAGGGAACAGCAGGCTGAGGCGCCCGTGCCGGCAAGTACGGATAAAGGGTTCACGGTCCCGGACGATGGGAGGCGACGCAGGGATCATTGCGAACTCAATTCCACAAGGCAACCAGTCAGACAGCCGACTGGCGTCGGCTGCTGAAAACCCGCAATTTCGGCTGGCTGTGGTCAGGCCAGGTTATTTCTCAAATCGGCGACGGTCTGACGAGAGTCGCCCTGCTGTTTTTTGTGTATGATCTCACCGGTTCGGCCCTCAAGATGACGGTCATCGGAGTGCTGCAGACGATCCCTCCCCTGCTGTTCGGCCCCTTCGCGGGCGTGTATCTGGATCGCCTTCCAAAGCGAGCCACCCTGATCGTCATCGACCTGGTGCGGGTCGGACTCCTGGTGCTCATCCCGATGCTGTATGCGATGGGCAACCTCTCGCTTCCGTTTCTCTATGTGATCGTCTTCCTCATCTCCTGTTTTTCAATGGCCTATGGACCGGCTCTCAGCGCCACCGTTCCCCTTGTGGCAGAGAACAATCTCCTGACTCCGGCCAACGCCCTGATTCAGAGCAGCGTGACCATTGGCCAGCTTGTTGGGCCGGCGGTGAGCGGCATGTTGATTGCGGTGATGGGGGCGCAAAACGTCCTCTATGTCAATGCAGGCACGTTCTTCTTCTCGGCTCTCTGCAAAATCCCAATCGCGTTGCCCCCGCAGAATGAACAGGGTCGCACATCAACGAAGACGGTCTGGCACGATTTGCGTGCCGGGTTCAAATTTGTGTTTCAAGACCATCAGATCTTATTGCTTCTAGTGATCATTGCGTCGGTGTGTATGCTCAGCTCGACCGGTTTTATCTTCATGCTACCGGTCATCGGCGAACGGGTTCTGCACGTCGACTCGGTGGAATTGGGTTGGCTCTGGTCTGCCCTCGGAGCCGGCCTCCTCCTCGCCACGCTGTGGCTCGTCTTGTCCGAACAAACGGTCCTGTGCCGACGCCTCTGGGTCATGGCCGGCGCCGCGCTCATCGGCGGTCTCGCCGTCCTCGCCCTGATTTGGACGCACTCGCTTCTGATGGCCGCATTGTTGATTGCAGCCATCGGCGGGAGTTCCGGACTCGTCACCCCGATCGTGTCGGCTTCGCTGCAGGAAAAGACGCCCAAAGAACTCCTGGCGAGAATTTTTGGCGTATTCAATACGGGCACCATGGGCATGGCCATGGTGGGCATGACGTTGTTCGGTTGGGCCGCCGACCGATATGATCCCTCTTTCGCACTCTTCGCCATGGCAGCAGTGGGGGTTGGGACAGCGGTGCTCATTTCGCTGATGATTCCCTGGTGCAAACGACTCGATCGGAGCGCCCCGTCCTGAAGCGCCTGATGGCACGGGCCGTGCGCGGCCGATGCCCCAATCGAAATGTCTCCAGAGTATGTGTGATGATTAGACATCGGCGACCGACAGGCTACATGTGATCTCGATTCTCGGAAACCTACTGAACCAAGCGGAGGCATGATGAGGTACCATCAACAGTGGTCGCGGATTTTCTTAGGGCTCTTCGCGGCGATTCTTTTCTTCAGCGTCTCATGCACTGCAACAGCCGACGAACCTCTGAATCCGGCAATCAAACAATCAATGGACCAGCTCATCGAGCAATATATCCGAACCCATCCCGAGGTGATCGAACAATCGCTGCAGGCCCTGGAGGCCAAACGGGAGGCGGATGAGCGCGCGCGCCAGAAAGCGGCGCTGCCCAAATACCAGCAAGAATTGCTCAACGATCCTGCCTCGCCGGTGAGCGGGAATCCGACGGGCGACATCACGGTGGTGGAGTTCTTCGACTACCGCTGCGGCTACTGCAAGCGAGCGGCGGGCGCGGTGACGCAATTGCAGAAAGAGGATCGGCGAGTTCGAGTCATCTACAAGGACTTCCCCATCCTGGGCGAAGCGTCGGAGCTTGCAGCCAAGGCCGCCTTGGCCGCGAAGGCCCAGGGCAAACACCAAGCCTTTCATGAAGCGCTGCTCGCGTCATCAGGCGACATGACGAAAGACAGCATCTTGAGCCTTGCCGGCAAAGTCGGCCTCGACGTGAAACGCCTGGAGGCCGATATGGTTAATCCGGAGTGGCAGGCCGTGATCGATCGCAATCGGGCGCTGGCCAAAAATCTCGGCATTAGCGGCACACCCGGGTTCATCGTCGGCACTGAGCTCGTCCCTGGGGCACTGGATGTGAACGGCCTGAAAGAGCTGATCGCGCGAGCACAGGGCGGGAAATGACTACATGAACCCTTCTACCATGTAAGCGATAGGACCGAGCCGCTGAAAACGACAGGGGAGAGCTCCGTAGCTCTCCCCCTTGGTGATGAGGACCGGCACTGACTTCACAGGGGCGGCGCAGCATGGAGGCGGCGCCGCCTCGTTTCGTTACTGCACGGAGACGGAGGTACGAGACACCCGTCCCTCTCCCTGTTCTGATTCGGCTCGCTTCGCCGACGATCCATGCTGCGTCAACGGCAGAATCCGTTGATCGTCAGCCGGAAGGACCTTGAGCAAACCCCACTGACCGGACTGCGCATAGGGCAACCGCTGATTGCTCCAGACGTAGTCGCCCGGCAAGCGGAAGCTTCCGCCGGCAGCGGGAATGAACGCGTCCAACGTCTCGGATCCGGAGAACTCCACGACGCTGATCTGGTCGGCGCCGGGCATGAAGGGCTCGATCGGCCATTCATGTTTCTCCACGCTGAACATGCCGTTCTGTTCATTGCTCGCGCCGAACACGTGGATGCGTACGGGATCTCCCGCATGCGCCTCGATGAGCGGCGTGGCGATGCTTTCCGGCTTATCGACCGAACAGGGCTGGAACACTCTGCCCAGCGTGCAGCCGGTCGATTCGCGGAACTTATAGGGTTCCGACCGATAGTTGACGGCCGTCAGGCCGGCCGTGTTCTGCACATAGGGCATGAAACTCGTCCCGATGATGTTGTCTTCATCCTGGAAGAACAACGCCACATCGCGGTAGTTCTTGCGATGCTCGTAGCCCTGAATCGACCGATTGACGAT
>JAJONL010000002.1 GCA_021323395.1 Nitrospira sp. | reverse complement strand
GCTAGGAGTCCGTCCGAGTATGCCTTCGTTGCGAGGCGAAGGAGCTGCTGGTAGATGCGAGGCCCGCAGGCTCGAAAAACCGGAAGCGTATTCGCTGGAATACGTTGAAGATTTTTTCTGGCTGAGAACGACGCAATGGAATAGTCCGCAGGATGCGCAAAAAGGCCGTCCAGCAAGGCCGTAGCGAGGTCCGCGAGCCGTACGGTGAGCCTCGGCGCGATGCGAGAACGCCGCCGGCGGCATTTTTCCGCATCCTGCTAGGGATACTCCGAGTTGGCCCTGTGGAGACGCATGGTATCGTACCAACCGTTGAACGTTGAATTAGAGAATGGTGAACACAATTTCGGAGCGGCTACCGGACATGACAGCGTGAGAATCTGTCCCCTTGATTGCCACCCCTGCAGTGATCCCGCCTGTCGTGGGGGCGAGTGTCAGAAAAGCGGCGCCGTTGTGATGGTCATCTGTAGCGGGTGCGGAGAGCCAGTCGGGTGTATCAACTGCGCGGACCTTTGCGCGCGCTGCGTGGGAGAGACTCCAGTCCCGTCCCCCTCCAGGCGGAGGGTCAAGAAGAAGAGGGTCTGAGCATGCCGCGATCGCTGTGGAAAGGGTCGATCAGTTTTGGGCTGGTGAACATTCCCGTCGTTCTGTATTCGGCGGAGAATCGAAACAACTTCGATTTGACGCTGCTGGACCGGCGCGACATGAAGCCGGTCGGATTCAAACGCTACAACAAGGACACCGGAAAAGAGGTAACCTGGGATCACATCGTGAAAGGGTATGAATACGATAAGAGCCGCTATGTCGTCCTTACCGACGAGGATTTCCGGCGCGCGAATGTGGAGGCCACTCAAACCATCGATATCGTGAATTTCGTGCGGGCGGCGGATATCGCGCCCACCTCTTTCGAAACCCCTTACTATTTGGCGCCCGATAAACGAGGGGAAAAGGGTTATGCGCTCTTGCGGGAGACCCTGAAGAAAACCGGCAAGGCGGCCATCGCCACGGTCGTGATCAGGACGAGACAGTATATTGCCGCCCTCTTTCCCTGGAGCGAAATGATCGTGCTGAACACACTGCGGTATGCAAACGAGCTGCGGCCTGCCAAGGACCTCGAGATTCCCGCCAAGAACCTGAAGACGGCCGGCGTCACGCCGCGCGAATTGGAGATGGCGACCAAGCTGGTCGAGGAAATGTCCGACCGTTGGAAGCCGACCCAGTTCAAGGACACGTATCACGATGATCTCATGCGACTGATCAATAAGCGGATCAAGGCCGGGAAAACGGAAGTCATCACGACCCCGGCCAAGGACGAGGAGGAACGGCCGGCCCGCGCCAAGGTCGTGGACCTCATGGCCCTTCTCAAACGCAGCGTGCAGCAGTCAGGAAAGCCAAAACGACAGACGCCCAAGAGTGCACGACAGGCCGGTCGCAAAACCGCATGAATCGACCGATGAAATCTGCCGCCGTCCGTACGACGATTAAAACCCTTTCGCCTCGATCACCGGAGGATTCCGCGAGATCGGCCAAGGCCGCCGGCCTGCGTTATGTGTTGGATCTCACACCGGGTATCGCCCGCAAGGGGCAAGGGAAAAAAGCCTCTTACATTCGACCCAACGGCGCCGTCATCCGAGAGCAGGTTGTCCTGAAAAGAATTCGCTCACTCGTCATCCCACCGGCCTGGACCGACATCTGGATTTGTCCTGATCCCCAGGGACACCTGCAGGCGACCGGTCGTGATGCCAGGGGCCGCAAACAGTACCGCTATCATCCTCGCTGGAATCTCCACAGGAACGAGACCAAATACGACCGCCTCCTCAGCTTCGGCCGCCTGTTGCCGCGCATACGCAGGCGCGTGAACGCTGACTTGAGACGTTCCGGCCTGCCCCGAGAAAAAATTCTCGCCACCGTGGTGCGACTCCTTGAAGCCACGTTGATCCGTATCGGCAATGAAGAATATGCGCGCACGAACGAGTCCTTCGGGCTGACGACGTTGCGGGATCGTCATGTGAAAGTGAAGGGCGCGACGTTGCGATTCCAGTTCCAAGGCAAAAGCGGGATTCGGCATAATGTGGACATTACCGACCGCCGCTTGGCCCGCATCGTCAAACAGAGCCAAGACCTTCCGGGGTATGAACTCTTTCAGTACCTCGACGAGGAGGGAGCGCGCCGGTCCATCACGTCGAGCGACGTCAATGGATATCTGCAGCGCATCGCGGGCCAGGATTTCACGGCGAAGGATTTCCGCACCTGGGCCGGCACGGTGCTGGCGGCGCGCGCGTTGAAGGAATACGAAGGCCAGTGCGAGTCCTTCAGCAAGGCCAAACGCAATGTGGCCGCGGCGATCGGCGTCGTGGCCCAGCAATTGGGAAATACGAAGGCCGTCTGCCGCAAGTGTTACATCCATCCGGAGATTGTGCAGGCCTACTTGGACGGAACTTTGATGGAGAGTCTCCAGCGGACCAGGCGGCAGGAATCCCCCGGGACGTTGCGGCACCTCCCGCCTGAAGAGGCGGCGGTTCTCAGTTTCCTGCGCGAACGTATCCTGCCGTCGGTCCTGTCCAACAAAGGAAATTGATCATGAAAGGTGTGGCTGCAGAGGTGGTGCCGGCGCCCGCTCCTGAGTATCAGGCGCCGTCGGCTTGCGCGAGTCGGCTGGGGGCTCAGGTGACAGCAGAGGGTGTGCATTTCCGTTGTTGGGCGCCGAAGCCGAGGAAGCTGGAGGTGGTCCTTGAACCTCAAGGAACCGCGCATGCCCTGACCCGGGAGCCGGACGGCCATTGGGCCGGGGTCGTGGCTGAGGCCTCGACGGGGATGACCTACCGATATCGGGTGGACGGAAAGGACCTCTATCCGGATCCCTGTTCGCGGTATCAACCGGGCGGGCCCCATGGCGCCTCACTGATCGTTGATCGTGACGCGTTTCATTGGGGCGATGACGCATGGCCGGGCCTCACCATGCATGGACAGGTGATCTACGAATTGCACATTGGCACCTTTACCCAGGGTGGGACGTTCGATTCGGCGATCGCGCGGCTCGATGCGCTAAAAGATCTCGGCATTACCGTCATCGAGGTCATGCCGGTCGCGGAGTTTCCGGGCCGATGGAATTGGGGATACGACGGGGTCGGCCTCTATGCGCCGGCCCATGTCTATGGCGACCCCGAGGCGATGAAACGATTTGTCAATGAAGCGCACTTGCGGGGACTGGGGGTCATTCTTGACGTCGTCTACAACCATCTGGGGCCGGAAGGAAACTATCTGCCGGCCTTTAGTGACGACTACTTTACCGATCGGTATCCCAACGAGTGGGGGCAGGCGATCAACTTCGACGGACCCGGCTCCCAAGGAACGCGGGAGTTTTTCATCCAGAATGCCTGTTATTGGATCGAAGAGTTTCATATGGATGGGCTGAGGCTGGATGCCGTTCATGCGTTCCACGATGCCGGCCCCGTTCATGTCGTCGCCGAATTGTCTCAAGCGGCCAGGAAGGCGGCGGGGAAACGATCGATCATCCTGGTCGCGGAATGCGAAGCGCAGTGGGTCTGTACCATTCAACCGGTCGCGCAACAGGGGTGGGGATTGGATGGAGTCTGGAGCGAAGATTTTCACCATACGGCGCTGGTGGCGGCCACGGGACGCAGCGAAGGGTATTACACCGACTATCGGGGCACGCCGCAGGAACTGATTTCATGCGTGAAGCGGGCCTTTCTGTACCAAGGCCAACGGTATCAATGGCAGGGCAAGCCGCGGGGCACGGTCGTCTCGCGCGAGCCGGCCGAAGGGTTCGTGTTTTTCCTTCAGAATCATGATCAGATTGCCAACCAGCTGCGAGGAGACCGGCTGCACCAGAAAACCAGTCCGGGCTTGTTACGCGCCCTGACGGCGCTGCTCCTCTTGGCCCCCGAAACGCCGATGCTCTTCATGGGGCAGGAGTTCGCGGCCTCGGCTCCCTTTTTGTTCTTCGTCGATTTTCCGCCCGGCGAACTCGCCCGGCAGATACATGAGGGCCGGAAGGAGTTCCTCGCCCAATTCCCGAGTTATGGGTCGCCCGACGCGCAGGCAGCGATGATCGACCCCTCTGCGCCAGCGGTCTTTCAGCGTTCCACACTCGATTGGTCGGAATGCGAACGCCAGGGGGAGTGGTATCGGCTGCACCGGGATCTGCTTCGGCTCCGGCGCGAGGATCCGGTCGTGGCGCGACAGGCGCGCGATCAAATGGATGGCGCCGTCATCGGAGCGGCGGCTTTCGTCTTGCGTTATGCCGGTCAGGAAGGGGATGACCGGCTGCTTCTCGTCAATCTTGGCGCCGATTGCGATTACCGTCCGGCCCCGGAGCCGCTGCTCGCTCCACCGCCGGCGCGCGCCTGGTCGCTCGTCTGGTCGAGTGATGCGCCCGCATACGGAGGGCCGGGAGTGATCCCGCCCTTGACCGAAACCGGATGGGCCATCCCGGGGGGATCGGCGACGTTCTTCTCCACCCGGGATCAAGCCACGTGAAGCGACAGACACAACGGACAACGCAGGAGCGGTGGTGGCCACATTGCAAACCGTGAATATGATTCTTTCGGCGCCCCGTGAGCGTCTTCGAGACAGCCATGATCTGCTTTCCAGAGAATGGCTGGTGACCAACGGTCTCGGCGGCTATGCCTCGGGGACATTGCTCGGCGCGCCGACTCGCCGGTACCACGGCATATTCGTTCCCGATCTCCCGTCACCCTGGGGACGGACGGTGATGATTCCGCGGTTGGATGAGGAGGTCTTTGTCGAAGGGGAGTCCTTCACATTGAGCGGGGTGGAATTTGAAGACGGACGCCTGCAGAGCGATCTTCCCCGCGTGCTCGACGGCTTTACCCGCGAATGGCAAACACCGGTCTGGCATTGCCTGTTCAATGGACGGCGCCTTGAAAAGCGGGTCATCATGCCGTACGGCCACAATTCGGTCTACGTGGAGTATCGATTGCTCGAAGGTGATCCGGTCCGGCTGCATCTCCGCCCGTTCGTGACCTTTCGAATGCTGGATGCGCCCCTGCATGAGGCCAGACAGCCTCCTTTCCCGCTTACGGTGCTCGAGGGGCGGTACGAGATGCATCTCGGTGAAGGAGCCCCGTCGCTCAAGATGTGCCTGCGGCCCCACGCCGGCCGATTCGTCGCAGAGGCCGTGATGAGCCCCGCTGTCTCTTACCGAGTGGATCGTGATCGAGGCTCTGAACATATCGAGCATCTCGCGAGTCCGGGGTATTTCAGCGTCGATCTGACTGCGGAGCGGCCCATGGCCTTCGTCGCCAGCACGGAGTCCTGGGAACTCCTCGAGTTCAATCCCGAGGCGATCTTTGAGGCGGAAGCGCAGCGATTGAACAAATTATTGTCCCACCTGCAAGATCGGGGAGGAGAGGACATCGAAGGATGGCTGACGCTGGCGGCCGATCAGTTCATCGTCTATCCGGGCTCTCGCCTGGAGGAGCAGGCGCTGGCGCGAGCGTCGGGTGATGAAGCGCGTACGGTCATCGCCGGCTACCACTGGTTCACCGATTGGGGTCGCGATACCATGATCAGTCTCGAAGGTCTCACCCTCTGTACCGGCCGCTATCCGGAAGCGCGGTCGATCCTGCGCACCTTCGCCAACTACATCAAGGATGGATTACTCCCCAATCTGTTTCCCGAAGGCCAGCGCAAGGGGCTGTACCATACGGTGGATGCGACACTCTGGTATTTTCACGCCTTGGATCGATATCAGCGGGTCACCGGCGACAGCGAGACGGTGATGGCGCTCTGGCCTACGTTGAAATCCGTCATCGACCACCATGTGAAGGGTACCCATTTCGGCATCGGTGTGGATGCGGCCGATGGCCTCTTGCGCGCGGGCGCCGAAGGGTATCAGCTCACCTGGATGGACGCGAAGGTGGATGGATGGGTCGTCACGCCTCGGCGCGGCAAACCGGTGGAAATCCAAGCCCTCTGGTATAACGCCCTCCGCTGCATGACGCACTGGGGGGAGATGGCCGGCGAACAGCCGGATCCCTGGGAGGAGATGGCGAGGCGCGCCCGGCATTCGTTCAACGAGCGGTTCTGGCAGCCGGACGGCGGGTATCTGTTCGATGTCATCGACGGTGAGCGGGGCGATGATGGCAGCTTTCGCCCGAATCAAATTATGGCCGTAGCCCTTCCGCACCCCATCCTCGAAGAAGCGCGGTGGCGCGCAGTCGTGGATGCGGTGGCGGAAAAATTACTCACGCCGGTCGGTCTCCGGAGCCTCTCCAGGGACCATCGCGACTACAAGCCGATGTACTTCGGGGATCTTCGGGCCAGAGACGCCGCTTACCATCAAGGAACGGTCTGGGCCTGGCTGATCGGACCCTTCATCGATGCCTGGCTCAAGGTGTACAAGGACCCGGCCAAGGCTCGCCTGATGTTGGAGGGCTTCCGGTCCCATCTGCTGGAAGACGGCATCGGCACGGTGAGCGAGATCTTCGACGCCGAACCTCCGTACCATCCCCGCGGCTGTATCGCCCAAGCCTGGAGTGTCGCAGAGGTGCTGCGCCTGTACAGGAAGACCAGACCGGCCCCCGAACCCCGCTGAGCGGATCGACTCGGCTGTCAACCGTGACGCCGACAGAGGACAAGACAGGACATGCCTCATGTGCTGGTAGGAACGTCGGGGTGGCACTATCCACATTGGCGCGGTCCCTACTATCCACCGAGCGTTCCGGCTCGGGCCATGCTGAACTACTACGCGCGAGATTTCGAGACCGTGGAGGTCAACAACAGCTTCTATCGTCTGCCTTTGCCCTCCACGTTTGAAGCCTGGCGTCGGGCCACACCTGCCGGATTCTGTTTTGCCGTCAAGGGAAGCCGCTACCTCACCCATCGGAAAAAACTGCTGGATCCCCAGCCGGCTCTCGACCGTCTGCTGGAGGCGACGCGCGCCTTAGGGGCGAAGTTGGGTCCGATCCTGTTTCAACTGCCGCCCCACTGGCGCTGCAATCCGGACCGGCTGAAAGACTTTCTCTGCGCGCTTCCCAAAGGCCCTCGATACAGCATTGAATTCAGGGACCAGAGTTGGCATACCAGCCGGGTTTTCGACCTGTTGCGGGAACATCACGTCGCATTTTGCATCTACGAACTGGGTGGGGTCCGCTCGGTTCGGGAAGTGACCGCTGATTTCGTCTATGTCCGGCTTCACGGTCCGGGAAACAAATATCAAGGAGATTATTCGACCAGAACGCTGAAATCCTGGGCCGCCC
This sequence comes from Nitrospira sp., assembly GCA_021323395.1. GTDB lineage: Bacteria > Nitrospirota > Nitrospiria > Nitrospirales > Nitrospiraceae > Nitrospira_A. Next base: position 70,359 of record JAJONL010000002.1, on the reverse strand, counting down.
ACATCGACCGGTGGACCGGCTCACACCGTGACGTATATGTCTATTTCGACAATGACCAGGCTGGTTATGCCGTCAAGAACGCCGCCGACCTGCGTCGTATGCTCGATGCTCGATGACAGACGTGATCAGAGCGCGGCCGCATGACCCCCGCTCGATTGGGGCGCCGCGAGGTTGCGCGGCGAGCATCCCAGCGCCCGGCACACATCCTCATACCTCTGGACAATGCGCTCGCGAGCCGACTCGGTCGGAGCCAGCGCGGCGGCCGTTTCGGCGAGGAACTCAGCTTCCCTGCGCAAGACCGGACGATCCTCTTCCCGCCGCACACAACCTCCGATGACACCGAGGACCTCCAGGATGTGGAGCAGCAGCGGGCCGCTCGGCTCGCGCGAATCGCGGAGCGGGCTCACGCAACAGTCCACCGCTTCGGGGAAACCGATGCGTCGGGCTAAGACCCGCGGGGCGCCTGCGTCATCGCACCGTACTTCCTGAGCCGGGTCGCGCTGCGCGAGCAGACACAACGCCGCTCCCATGCGATCGACGCACATGTTCGCCGTCAGGACATCGTTGCGGTCCGGAGACGCGGCGCGGAGCGCGATTTGGACGAGTTGATTGAACGCGTATCGAAGGTCCTGCTCGATGTCGGGCTGCGGCCCGAGCACGATGGTGCCCGCGATCTGCGCCAGGAGAGAATCGGCGGGGGCCGGCTGAGCGAAGAAGACCGCGAGCGGCGCACCTGCCATGACGAAATCTCCGGCTTGCCGGTTCAGAATGATACGGCCACGGCTCTGCCGGCACAGCGTGATGAGCCGGCGCTCCTTCACATATTGAACGTACCCGTCGGACGGAGCCGGCACCGGCAGGCCGGTGCAGTCAGGAGGAAACCATTCCGCCGGCGGTGATGTCTGGCCGCCGGACGGGGTGGTGAGTCGTCGGATCGTGTCCGTCAGGTCCTTCGCGGCATAGTTGATGATGGTAGAGGATTGAAGGAATCTCGACGTGTGGTACATGGAGTAGATCAGCACGCCCAAGCCCGCCATCGCGAGAAAAATAGCGAATGACAGCGCAAGATGCGGAACCGGAGCGCCATCCGGTTCCTTGTGGATCGTTCGCAACACCATCAGCGCATAGACGAACGTGGAGATGTAGGTGCCGAATGCGAGTTGGTTGCGCGCGTCCCCAAGAAAATTTCGCAGCAGCCACGAGCCGTATTCCTGGCCGATGAAGGTGAGGGCAGTCGTTTGGCTCGAAAACATGACCGTGGCGATGGCCATCATCGCCGTCGCGATGGCGGAGAGCAATCGGCGCGCCCCCGACAGACCTCCTCCATAGATCCAGTTCAGCCAGTCCGGGGATCGACCGGTCGCCTGCAACCGCTCGTCCAGTTGCACCAACGTCGGGGCGATCACGAGCGCCGCCAAGGTGAGAACCGTCGGAAGGAACCAGAAGTTCGTGCTGACCCGTCGCCAGGTCTGTGCGACGGTGTGTTGGAACCCTTCCACCGTCGAATGGTCAGGCCGTTGAGCCATGCGGACCTCTCCCTACTGCGTCATTGATCATGGTTCGACTCCAGCAGGATGCGCCCTATTCTGATATCAACAGGCCACTTACGCTGCCCGCGGCGTATTGTGCAAAAACGAGTTTTTCTGCAGCCTGCTAGATTCTCGTCTCGCGACTCATTCGATCATTCATTTCTGCTCAGTCGGCGCCGGCTGATAGAGGGCGGCTTCCTGTTCGAAGCTCATCACGCCATAAATCAAATAGCCGTTGTAGGCGCGCGCCGTTTCCCTGGCCCACCCCATCGTCAGCATCATGAGCATCGCGCAGAGCGACAAGGCGACGAGCAACAGAGGGGACAGCCGATCCTTGCCGCTCTCCGCCTTGGTGTCCCACCAGGGCAGCCGGTCGTGAAACGACCGGAAGAAGTACAGCCAGTTCATGAGGCCGAACATGACGAGGAATGCCATGGCGAAGTATTTGTTGGGCTGCATCTTGCCGAGGGGAAGAATGGCGCGGTCTGTCAGGGAATGCAGGCCGGGAATATGCTGAAGGTGATAGGGGATGGAAAACAGGATGCCGGCCAAGATCACGACTGCCAAGGAGGCCGGCAGCACGATCCGCGATGAGCCGTTGCGCGGGGGACGTGTCAGTCCGCGTAAAATGTAGACGGTGCCGAGGACGATCAGCAGGCTGTAGAAAAGCGCCACGAGATCGAAGAGCCACGAGCGGCCTCCGAGCATGAGCGTGTGGAAGGCCTGCGGCTGTTCATAACGAATCCGCAGGAGATATTCATAACCGATTACGGGCATGAGCAGCAGCGCGCCAAAACCGATGGTGAAGCAATAGCCCCCTGCCCAATCATAATGTCGCCGGTCCTCCGCTGTCTTGGCGCGCAGGAACCCCACGGCGCAGAGGGCTGAGAGACCGAATCCCGTCCAGGTTAAATTCCCGAACCAACGATGCAGGTGCAAGTGGATCATCGTGGGATTGAACAGCCGATCCCACACCAGTTCCGGGGGACGGGGCGTCAGCATATAGGATGCGACCATGTCGATGACGAACATCGCCGTCAGCGCGCATCCCGCCGCGAGCCATCCGAAGAGGAGGTGCAGCCGTTTGCGCCCAGGACTGGTTGCCGCCCAGTCCCAGGAATAAAACCAGGCATAGGCAAAAATGGCTTCTCCCAGGAACATCGCGGCTTCGAGCAAGAGAGGCCAGAACATGATGCGGAACAGCGTGGACCAAAAGCGCGGCCAAAAAATATTGAGCGCAAAGATGAGCGTGACCCCCAAAAACGACACGGCCGCCGTGGTGAAGATCAAGGTGAAGGCGATCGTGCGAGCCAGCCGGTCGTACCGTGTTTTGCGCGTCATCCACCCGACCGTTTCCGTCGCCACCCCGATGAGAGAGGATCCGACAATGAACGTCGCAAAGAGTGCATGGGTCAATGCCACCACGCCGATGGCGAGTTTGCCGTAGTGCATCGGAATGTCGAGGGCTTCCAAAGTCATCGTCGTTCCATTCGAATGCCGCGCCGTGCCGCGACAACTTGGTTACGGCTCTCGCCGGTCGGCCGCCGGTTGCAGCAGTTCGTCCTGAAGGGAGATGATGCCGCGCACGGTATCAGGCCGCCGGGCGGTTTCCCGGATGGTACCCATCGTCAAATACGTCAGTAAAGATACGATGCCCATCATGATGGCCGTGCGCCGAACGATCGGCCGATTGAGCTGGGCGGGGGAGCCGTCCCTGAAGCAGGCGCGTGAGTGATAGACACACCAGATGACCAATCCGGCCAACACAAACGTCAGAGGTCGACGCAGGCTCGGCGAGGCGGCCGTGACGACGATCGACAACGCGATGCCGACCGCAACGGACATGAGTCCTCCCGTCAAGGGCGGGCGCGCGGGCATTGTGAGCCGCAGCATGGCCAGGCCGCCCAGAAAGAGCCCTGCGATCAGGAAAAATTGGGCATAGAGATACCCTCGGTAGGCTCCCTGCGTCAGTTGAGCATACGCAAGCGGCACGGTGTCTTCGATCCGCCACGCATAGAGCAGGCCCGTCGCCGGTTGGAGGATCAGCGACAGCAGGCCGATCCAGAGCCCCGTTTGCAGGACATGCGCATAGTACGCTTCATCCGGCCGCCCCGCCTGTTTTCTGAGGCGCCACCCCGCATAGCCGGCTATCACAAAGCCGGCCAGCACGAGGTTGCCGATGAATCGATGGAGGACCAACGGTATCCAGGTTGGATTGAGGAGCCGTTCCCAGGGGCCTCCGTTCGTTCTCGGCGTGAGCATGGCCGATCCCATGCCGTCGAGGATGACGACCCAGACCAACAGGAAGAAGGCGGCAAGAAATCCCATGAGGATGTGAAGTTGCCGGCTCTCTCGCCTGAAATAATCCCAATAGTGGTAGTAGGGGTACAGCATGGCGAGCATCAGGATGAATGAGGCGACGGCCGTCAGGATGGGCCATCGAAACTGGTTCCATACCCACATGGTGGTTAGGGGAAAGAGCCCGATGGACAATTCGACCATAAAGACCGCCAGCACGGTGCTGATGCTGAAGGTCACGATCGTGAATCGCGTCATGCTGCGGGAAAAGTCCGCATAATAAGGATTGATCCGGTCTGCTGTTTCGAACAGCGGCGCCAGCACCATGAAGCCCACTGTCAGCCCGGCAATCGCAATGTGCAGCAGGCTGAATAGTCCGATGACCAGGCTGTTTCCGATCAGCGGGAAGCTGATCGCGTCAAGATCTTGTCCGAGTGCAGGCACGGTCACCCCATCGGTGGTTCGGCGTTACGGCTGACCTGTAGGGTTGTCCGGCGCCCGCAGGGTTTTGACATAGGCGACGACCGCCCATCGTTCCGCGGCCGAGAGCTCCCCTCTGAATGGAGGCATCGAATCTTTCCCTTCCGTCACCACGGCATAGAGGTCTTCTGCCGACCGTCGTTGGACATGCGACGCCTGCAAATTCTTCGGCATGTCCCGTAAATATCCTGCGACCGGCCCATCCCCGCCGCCGCTTGGACCATGACAAGGCACGCAGTTAATCTGAAATACCCGTTGCCCCGCCACTCGTTGGTCGGCCGGCATGACTGGAGAGGCGGGGTGGGCGGCTCGGCTCTGCAGGGGGATGCTGCCGGGTGGCGAATGCCTGCGAGGCGCTTCTTGGGATTGATACGAGGCTTGAGTTTCCATATCTTGAGAACAGGCGTTGAGGGAACAGAGGGTGGCAAGGGCACAGCCAAGCCACAACCAGATCCCAGTCTCGCTCTGCTTCGCCGCGACGGGTGCCGGCGGTCGGGCTCGTTCTTTCAAGAGCGACGTGATCTTCAACGCACCGGCTTCGTTGAGCAGAGTCTGAACGACCGCCGACTGCGCAGCCCTGGCGTCCATGTCGATGGACAGGGCCACTGCTCCGTCGTCGATCCGCGGGTCGCGAGGCGGCGGCCGCCCTGTCACCCTGAGTCGAAGGACCAGGGTAACGAACGTCGTGACGATGGCCAACAGCATCATGTTCTCAAATGCGATGATGCCCACCACGGGCGGCGCGACGATCGGTTTTCCCCCCGTCATCAGCGGATAAAAGAGGGCCGTGCCCACCGTAAAAAATACGCCGAGCCCGATGCCCGCGAGCCCGCCGAGTATCGTCAGCCCATAGAGCGGCATGCGGGGAGGGCGGCTCATCTCGATCCCCTGTAACGGTAACGGCGAGATGACCTCGATACTCCCCATGGGCACGCCGGCTCGCTGGAGCTGTTCGAGGACCGGCTTCAGGGGAGTCGAGAGTGCGAAGAGTGCGACAAGCGTCGCGTCGTCATTGCTGACGTCCGCCATGAACCAATCCCTCCTTCTCCTCCCATATGGAAATGATGGGCACGAATTTGACGGCCAGGACATAAAGCAGCACCGCGAGAGCCAGCGACCCGACGACGATGGTCATCTCGACCCAGGAGGGGGCGTAGCTGTCCCAATTGAAGGGCAACCGGGGATAGGCCAGCGGCGGGACGATGAGCAACACGCGTTCGATGTACATTCCGATGTTGATCAGCAGCCCGATGAACATGACGCCCAAGGGCCAATGTCGAAAGGCCGGGAGGGTGAGCGTGATCAGGGGAATGACATAGATGCAGCCCACCATGAACCAGAACGGCCCGGCGAACGCACCGGTCAGGAGAGCGTCGACCACCCACCGATGGTCGGGGATATTTCCGTACCAAATGGTGAGCAGTTCGGCAAAATACAGATAGGCCAGGCCGAGGGTCGTGAGGAGGAGGAGCTTTCCCATTTTGTCGAAATGCTCCCGTCCGATATAGTCTTCCAAGTGATAGATTTTTCGAAGTACGTACATCCCGATGACCACCAGCCCGACTCCGGAGTGCACCGCACCCACCACGAAATAGGGAGCGAAAATCGTCGAATGCCATGCCGGAACCAGCGAGACCCCGAAATCCCATCCCACGATCGAATGGACCGACACCATCACCATGACGATCAAGGGGGTGATGATCCGCATGGCGGTCTCCAAGACCTGCCATTGCTGCTGCGTGCCCTGCCATCCCAGAGAAAGCGCGCGATACAGCGGCTTTCTCCAGCCCTCGATCCGGTCGCGCATCAAGGCGAAGTCGGGTATGAGCGGCAGGTACAGATAGATGGTGCTGGCGGTCGCATAAGTGAACACCGCCATCGCATCCCACATGAGGGGGGAACGGAAATTCGGCCAGATCTCACGCTGATTGGGATAGGGAATCAGGTAGTACCATCGCCAGACCCGCCCCAGGTGATAAAAGACGAACAGGGTCGCGATCATCAAGGAAATAGACGTCATCAGTTCGGCAATCCTGGTGATCGGCCGTCGCCACTCCGCCTTGGTGAGCCGAAGCACCCCTGAAATGAACGTGCCCGAATGGCTCGCGCCGACCCAGAAAATAAACGACGCGATGTACACGCCCCAGAACACCGGAGGATGAAGATTGGTCCGGCCGATGCCGGTGCGGAACTGATAGGACCAGGCCCCGGCGCCGGCGGCCACGAGACAGGCCAACGCTCCCACCAGGAGAAAGTAGCTCCAATGGGTCGTCACGAGCGGGGCCAGGAGGTCCCGATTGATTTTCGGAATCTGGTGCTCCTCTGCCGGTGCCGGTGTCGTCATGGTAACCGCTTCAAATAGGTAATGGCCGGATGAGTGCCTAACTCCTCCAGGAGGTGAAATCCCCGGTCACTGGCGGCTGATTGCGAGACTCGGCTGGTAGGGTCGTTCCGATCGCCGAACAGGAGCGCGGAAGTCGGACAGGATTGCACGCAGGCCGGTACGACTTCCCCGTCGCGTACGCGCCGGCCCTCCTTCTCCGCCTGCTCCTTTCCCTGTCTGATGCGCTGCACACAGAAGGTGCACTTTTCCATGATGCCGTTTTGACGGACGGTCACGTCCGGGTTCAGTTGCTCCGCCAAGGGCGCGTCCCAATGCGGGTCGAACCAGTTGAATTGCCTGACCGTGTAGGGGCAATTGTTGCCGCAGTACCGCACTCCGATGCAGCGGTTGTACACCTGCGCGTTCAAGCCATCCGGCGTGTGGTAGGAGGCATAGACCGGACAGACCGGCTCGCATGGGGCGTTCCCGCAATGCTGGCAGAGCACGGGCATGAACCTCGCCTTGACATTGGGATACTCGCCTTCCCAATAGCGCTCGATGCGGATCCAATTGATGGCCCGGCCGTCCGCGGCTTCTTGCTCGCCGGAAATACGAATATTGTTTTCCGCATGACAGGCCACCACGCAGGCCTCGCAACCGGTGCATCGATCGAGATCGATGACCATCTCCCATTTGTAGGGACGGCCGTCCTGAGGCTCCTCCTTGTGCTCGCTCATGTGCTCCCTCCCATACGTTTGCACTCATAACCGACTGTCATTCCCTCGACTTCATCGCTCCCCTTCCTCATCCTCACGGGCTCGAGCGAGCCTTTCCGATGGTCAGTAATTCGTGACCGGGATCCAGGGCGGACGGCTCCAGCAGGACCGGTCGTCCCGGCCTGCCGGTTGCCTCTATCCGTACCCTCGTGGCGGCGCTCGCGAGAACTCCGGTGCGGTGATCGAAGAGGGGAGCGAGGATGGACTGTGGATTGACGCCACGCCGGCTCGCATAACGGCCGTACTCCTGATGACCCTGTCCCATCGGCACGGCAATGACGTCCGGCCTGATTGCAGGATAGTACAGGGCCGGGACTTCGATGCTGCCGTAGCGCGAAACAATGCGCACGATATCTCCCTGCCTGATTCCATGCGCCTGCGCGGTATGTGGATTGATTTCCGCCCAGGTTCCCCACATGGCGGACGTCAAGGCATCGGGTAGTTCCTGAAGCCAGGGCAAATTGGCGCCTCGACCCTGTCCGAGCGACGGGGATGGGTAAGGATGGAAATACAGCGGCCAATTCTGGTCGTCTCCGTCGAAGGTCGCGGGGACATGAGGAAGTGGAGGAGGGGCAGCCGTCACGGTCAATTCGCGTCCCGGCCGACCCCACCAGCCGCCCTGCTGAACGTGATGAGCCCAGGCCGCCGCGAACGCCTCTTCGCCGTGAGTCCCGGCTTGCTCACTCAACAAACGCCGCCAGCGATCTTGGAGGAACGCGTGGAAAGTCTCTCTGGGAAATCCGCTCAGCCCGAGTCGATGGGCCAGCGACAGAAACGTATCTCCTACTGCCCGCGTATCATAGAGCGGTGTGACCACCGGCTGGCTCAGGCTCACGATGGCGGTCGGAAAGGAGGTCGGTTGAACATGATCGCCCCAGGACTCGAGCGGGGAATGGTCGGGAAGAATCAGGTCGGCCGCGGAGGTAGAGTCGTCCATGAAGGGACTGAAGCTGGCGACGAAATCCGCCTGTTCGAACAGGCGCCGAAGCGGGATCGAGGGCGGCGCCGTATGCAAGGGGTTGCTGTCGTACAGGAGCACGACGGACAGGGCCCGCTGCGCCAGTTCTCCCAGGGAGCGCTCCGTGAGCCAGGGGATGCTCTGCGTTCCGGAAAACAGGGCCGGTTCATAAAAGCGCAGGCCTCCGGGCCTGCCGATTCTGCCTGTGACGACGTTGAGCCCCTGGATCGCCGCCAGGGATTCGGTCGCGTTGGTATGGGCGCAAGCGGCGCCGCCGCCGATCGCGAGGGGAGCGCCGGCTGAGCCGAATTCCCGCGCCGTGCGGACCAGCTCCTCGCGCGGGATGTCGGTGAGGGCGGCAATCCGATCAAGCGGGATGTCTCCGTAGATCCGCTCGTACGTCCTGCGCTGGGTTTCAGGCAATGCCGATGGTCTCTCCGCCAGAAGGATCTGACCGATGCCCATGGCGAGGAGGCCGGCGGTGCCCGGGCGGATAGGGATCCACCGATCGGCGCTGGCGCCGGTCAGTGAGAGCCGAGGTTCGACCTGGACGAACCGCCCCCGGGTCAGGGGTCGACCCTGGCGCATCTGTCCGTAGGCGATGCCGAGGGAGACGGGAGACAGCCACCCTTCGAGAAACGGAGCACCGAAGGAAAGCACATAATCGCTTCCGGCCAAGTCGATGTGGGGCCAGGCGTCCATGCCGAAGGCTGCACGGGAGGCGGCGCGAAGCGGGAGGTCTGCGCCGGGTTCGTAGAAATACAGCTCGCCGTCGATCGCGCGCATGAAGGTCGAGACCAACTCGGCCAAGGTTCCGGACAGGGGGCGGCTAATCATGATAACCGGGCCCTGCACCTTGCGGAGTCGTTCGGTCAGCTGGGTCAGAGCCTCTTCCCATGCCAGCGGCTCGAAGGGGCGGCGACCCTCTCGTTCCGGCCGTCGCAATGGCTCCCGGATGCGGTCCGGATTGTAGAGGCCCTGCAAGGCCGCCTGCCCCTTGGCGCAGAGCTTGCCTTGATTGAGAGGATGCTCCGAATTGCCTTCGATTTTCTTCGCCCGTCCCTCCATCACGCGAACCACAACCCCACATCCGGCCTGACATTCACGACAGGTCGAGGCATACCAGTCGGCGACACCCGGCACGATTTCGTCGTCGGGTAAGACATACGGCACGAGGTGGTGCACTTCGCGCTCGCAGCCGGGCAGGAATGAACCGGCTGCCGCGAGTCCCAACGCTTTGATGAAGGTTCGCCGTTTCAGTTTCATCGACTCGTCACACTACGAGCAGAAGGTCCTGGCCGCGTCACGATCCGCTCGTCGTTTCGGATGAGCAGCCTTATTTGTGGCACGTGATGCAATCGCGAGACGCGCCCCGTTGCTGATGACAGGCCAAGCACCAGCCCATCTCGTACGTCGCGGCGCGCGGCGTGTAAGGTGTGGACTCGACCTGTCCGTGGCAGTCCAGGCACTGCACCTGATTGGCGAGGTGACGCTCGTGCGTGAAGTACACAAAGTCCGGCAGGCGCTGCAGACGCACCCACGCGACAGGCTGTCGACGCGTCCAATGATCGAGGAGAGTCTGGATGCCCGGTTGATTCGCGTCCATATTCCGATGGCATCCCATGCAAAGTTGTAGGCTGGGCACGCCGGCGGTTGGAGATTGATGCGCCGCGCGATGACAATAGAGACAATCCAGACCGAGCCGCCCGGCATGGAATTCGTGGCTGAAGGGAATGGGTTGACGGTCCTGAGCGGCCAAATCTGCGGTGCCCTTCGAATAGAGAAGGCCCACGGCCAATGCCACGAGGCCGACCACGGAGAGAAGACTCACGCTGTGCAACACAGAACGCTTCATGTGCCGATGGCTCTGCGGAGGCGGTGCCATGCGTCCTCGATTTACGCTCATCTATCCTCAAATTGAGCGTCCCTTCTACTAGGCAAACCTCCTGGACAGGCGTCCTCCAAAGGATGACAGACGCCTAGGGTACCTACTAGCTCCCCCTCATATCCGCATCCGCGTACAGTACCTATGCTGCGCGACAGGCCTGTCGGCGGTTGGAAGCCGCGGGATGCATTCGAAGGAGACGAGAGTGATGGGGCGCATGTGGTATTCAGTCGCCATTTTGTTGGGCGTCTTGGCTTCGACGCTTCCGGTCCGCACGGCCTCAGCGGAATGGTACGTGGCCGGTCAATTTGGGGCGAATTTTGCGGATCAGCTCAGCGATATTCGGGGGACCGGCGGTCTCAGCGGATTTCGTGCGCCGGATTTCGACTTGCAGAATTCATTCGTCTATGGAGGCAAGGTCGGGACGTTTCCCGGTAACGGCTGGTTCGGCGTGGAGCTCGATGTGTTCCACAGCACACCGCACATCAAGAATCTCGATGATGTTCCCGGCATTCACATGCGGGTAACCAATGTCGGGGTGAACTTGCTGGCGCGTTATCCCGGCGTCACCTTTCAACCCTATGCTGGCATCGGCGCAGGCGCCGCCATTGCGCGCATCGGAGATTCGGCGACGACCCGCGGCAGTACCGACGTTTCATCCGCCTTGAATCTGCTGGTGGGCATCAGAGCCTTCATCACGCCCTACATCGCTGTGTACACCGAGTACAAATATAGTCAAGCTACCTTCGAGTTCAATGGTGCCTTCGGCCCATCGAGCGGGTTCAATGGAAATTATGACGCACAGATCTTGGTCACGGGCCTGTCCTATCATTTTTAAGCAGCGGGCGCCGGTGAAGCCGTTGGTCACGGCGGGACTCTGTCTGCTCTTGTATTGGTCGACCGCCTGCGCGCAAAGCGCGCATCAGTCCGGCCGCGATCTGCTCGATCGGATTCTGCCCGACCAGGTGCAACAACAAGTGGACCAGTCGGTCTCTTTCGCGGACTTGAAGGCCGATCCCGGAGCCTATCAAGGCAGGACCGTCATGGTGAGCGGCATCGTGCTGAAGAGCAAACGGGTGAAGGATCGCACCGAGATCGAAGTGTTGCAGATTCCAACCGGCTCCGGTGCCGCGCCGGCCAAGGATCGGGCGAGATCGCAAGGCCGATTTCTGGCGGTTAAGAGCGGGGAGTTTCTCGATCCCGCGGTGGTCGACGCCGGAACACCGGTGACTGTGGTCGGGGAGGTGAGGCCGGCGGTGACTCGAGGCATGGATGAGGGCGAATACACCTATCCGGTCCTGGAAGTCAAACACCTCGTGGACTGGGATGAGGTGAATCCTCAAATACGCTCCGCCCCCTACGCCTATCCCTATGGCCGATCGATGTACGCCTATCCCTACTCGTACTGGGGGCCTTACGGCGGATTGGGCGGTTGGTACGGCGGCTACCCAGGATATTATGGATATCCATATTATGGCGGCCCTTTCTTCGGGTTCGGGGGCGGGTCGTCGGCTCCCGCCGGCCCACCTCCGGCATCCGCGCCGCCGCAGTTTCATAAGTGACCTGAGAGGCATTGTCCTCAGGGCGGAGAAGCCGCATGGGTCTTCGGCAATATTGGAAAAAGCGAAATTTCAATAAGACGCCCGAGCCGCGCGGGAAATCGGTCCCCCATACGGGACGGCTGCAATTCGTCATTCAAAAACATGCCGCGAGTCGCCTCCATTACGACTTTCGTTTGGAATTGGATGGCACCTTGAAGAGCTGGGCGGTCCCTAAGGGACCCAGCCTGGACCCGAAACAAAAGCGCCTGGCCGTGCATGTCGAAGACCATCCCCTCGATTACGCCGGCTTCGAGGGCATCATTCCCGCCGAGCAGTACGGCGGCGGCACGGTGCTGCTGTGGGATCGGGGCTACTGGGAGCCCATCGGCGATCCCGGTTCGAGTTACCGCCGGGGACGACTGAAATTCACCCTGCAGGGAGAAAAATTACACGGCATCTGGAATCTGGTCCGCATGGGCGGCCGACAGGAAACGGGGAAAGAAAACTGGCTCTTGATCAAGGAACAAGACGAGGAAGCGCGCAGCGGAAAACAGAGCGATGTGACGCAGCGGCTCACCGCGAGCGTGGCGAGCGGCAAGAGCATCGAGCAAATTGCCGCGGGTCAGCCTGCGGTGTGGGAATCGAATAGGGCGTCCGACAAACCCAGCCGGCCAGCTCCAGCCCGGCGGCTGCTTAAGAATGCCCCGATGCCCGGAGCCCGCAAAGCTCCCCAGGAACAATGGGTGGCCCCGCAACTGGCGACCCTGGTGACGGCTTCCCCCGAAGGCGAGGAATGGGTGCATGAACTCAAGTATGACGGTTATCGAATTTTGTGCCGGGTGAACAACAGCCAAGCCACCCTGTGGACCAGAAACGGCAATGAGTGGACGGCAAAATTACCGCGCATCGCCTCCGCCGCGGCCGGCCTGCCCGTAGAGCAGGCTTGGTTCGATGGCGAAGTGGTGGCGCTGCTTCCGGATGGACGGATAAGTTTCCAAACGCTGCAGAATGCATTCGATGCCCATTCAGACAGCAACTTGGTCTATTTCCTGTTCGACCTGCTCTACGTCGACGGGTACGATTTGCGGCCTGCTCCACTGATTGAGCGCAAACAATGCCTGGCCGCCCTGTTCAAGAAGAGCCCGCCCTCGTCCTTGCTCCGATATAGCGATCATATAACCGGACAGGGCGACGTCGCCTTTGCCGAAGCCTGCCGCAGCGGAATGGAGGGACTGATCGCCAAACGTGCGGATGCCGCTTATGTGGCCGGACGGAACCGCAACTGGGTCAAGGTCAAATGCAGTCGTCGGCAGGAATTCGTCATCGGCGGCTTTACCGACCCGTCGGGTTCGCGATCATCCTTCGGTGCCTTGCTGCTGGGTGTCTACGATGCGCAGGGTCGTCTCCAATATGCAGGACGCACCGGCACGGGCTTTTCTGAGCGCTCGCTCAAGGAACTTCATGCGCGCCTCAAAAAACTGGAGCAGCCGACGGCTCCCTTCATGAATCCGCCTCGCGGCAGCGAAGCTCGCGGGGTGCATTGGCTGCGCCCGGCATTGGTTGCCGAGGTGGCCTTTGCCGAATGGACCCACGAAGGCCAGTTGAGGCAGGCCTCGTTTCAAGGTCTGCGAGAAGACAAGGACGCGCGGTCGGTGATGCATGAACGGCCAGCCCCGGAGGCTTCTCGTCCGATCGCAGACAAGACGCCTCGCCCTGCCTCATCGCATCGCACGCGGCGCAAAAACTCATCACCCCGCGACCCGGTTCCTAGCGTGCCCTTTCCGAAGGGGCCGGCGATCATCGGCGGCGTGACGCTCAGTCATCCCGACCGCGTCTTGTTTCCCGAACAGAGCGTCACCAAATTAGCGCTGGCGCAATATTACGAAACCGTCAGTGAGTGGATCCTCCCGCATGTCCAGGACCGGCCCCTGACGCTCGTCCGTTGTCCCGAGGGATACGACAAGGAATGTTTCTATCAAAAGCACGCCAACGATCGCATTCCTGAGGCGGTCGGACGAGTGGAGATTCCCGAGGATGACGGGACGGCTTGTTATATGGTGGCCGATTCGCTCGCCGCTCTGGCGGGGCTGGTGCAGATGGGCGTCCTGGAGCTGCATACATGGGGGTCGAAACGGGATCGGCTCGACAATCCGGACCGCATGATTCTCGACCTCGATCCCGACCCTGCGGTCGCATGGGCATCGGTCGTTGAAGGCGCGCAATTGTTGCGCACGCTGCTGAGCGAATTGAACCTCGCGTCCTTCGTCAAGACGACCGGCGGGAAGGGTCTTCATGTCGTGGTGCCGCTGCAACGCGTCCATACCTGGGATGAGGTCAAGGCTTTCTCGAAGTCGCTCGCCGACCATCTGGAGCATATGATTCCCGAACGTTTTCTGGCGAACATGTCCAAGCAGAAACGGAAAGGGAAAATCTATGTCGATTATTTGCGCAACGCCAAGGGCGCGACGGCCGTGGCCGCCTACTCCACGCGGGCCAGACCGGGCGCCCCGGTGTCGGTTCCATTATCGTGGGACGAGTTGTCGGCGGACGTGCGATCCGACCAGTTCACCCTTGGCAATCTCGGGGACCGACTCAGCCGGCTGAAGCACGACCCGTGGAGAGAGTACTTTTCGACGAAGCAGCGAATCACCCGCAAGATGATGACGGCCTTGGCGTGAAATCGGACCTCATCGCCAGGGTGCTTTGATGGGGCACCTGGGGGGAGTGCTAGTAGAGCCATTCAAGCGGTCCTGATATCAGTGAGCATGACAAGCGTCGGATTCACTGCATCACATTGAAAGGAGAACCGTATGAATGCCACGCCAATCTCCAGCCCACAGGTCAAGCGAAACAGACCGATGTCCGGGTTCATTCCCTGCGAATCTCCCTGCTGCTCGCGTTGCGGAGGGTTGATGGTGGAGGAACGCTGCATGGATATCGGTGAAAGCCTGGGAGGTTACTGGTTCATGGCCATGCGCTGCGTCCAGTGTGGGGACCTCGTCGACGAAGTGATCTTGCGGAATCGCTACGCGCATCTCGTGACAGCTCAAGAAGTGGTGCGCGCCGCCTGAATACATCCTTGTGGCCGCGCCCTGTCTTCAAGAAGGAGGCGTTATGGCGCCATATATGGACCCGCTCATTCGGTCGGGAGCGGTGTGGTCTTGCGGACGAACCGCGGCCACGAAGTCGCGACCGGGGTTTTGGTCCCGCATCTGGCGCTGGTTTGTCGTGAGGCGGCACACTCAATCAGGAATTCTCGTGCGAAGCGAATGGCTCAGACGAGGAAAACCACGGTATTGACCAAGGCGTTTCAGCCTGTCGGCGGTTCACCTAGTCTGATGGTCGCTTCATCGGCCAGGGGTTTCGGCCTATCGGAGGATTCGCGAGGCAAGCTGCGGGGCGTGCGAGGCGTCATGCCTCATAAGTCGTCTAGACCCAACGGCGAAGCAGAGGCTCTTCGCGTTTTTTATACCACCTCCCGAATTTTGTTTTCCACGACGGTTTTCATCAGCGCCCACCGATCCTCGGTTCCTTTGGCGATGGCTTTTGCAAACTGCCAGGCCTGCGCTGTCGTGATTTTTCCCGGGAGCGGAGGTTCGAAGGGATCGATCACGGCTTCAACCACGACGGGACCGGGCATGGAAAAGGCCTGTTGTAGCACCGTTCGAACCTGCCTGGGGTCGTCGACCGTCAGCCCAGCCGCGCCGCAGGATCGGGCAAACGCGGCGAAATCGATCGGCTGAAGCTCCACTCCATACTGAGGATTTCCCTCAAACGCCAGTTGTTCCCACTTGATCATCCCGAGCAGGTTGTTCTTCAGCACGATAATTTTGACGGGGAGGGCGTACTTCACGAGCGTGGCCAATTCTCCCATCAGCATCGTGAAGCCGCCGTCGCCGGCGATGCACAGGACCTGGCGGCCAGGATAGGCCAGGGCCGCCGCGAGACTGTAGGGAAGGCCGTTTCCCATGGACGCCAAGGTGCCGGAGACGGAAAATTCCATATTCCCCTTCATGCGGATGTGGCGAGCCGCCCAGGTCGTGACGGTGCCCGTATCACAGCATACGAGCGCATCGTCCGTGAGAAACTCATTCAGGGCGCGCACCACCACTTGAGGTTTCAATGGGGAATCCATGCGGGAGCCGCGCTCTTCCATCAGCTCGTTCCACTGCCGCATCCTCTGTTGCGCGGTGTCAAGGAAACGGCGATCAGATTTTTTCTGCAAGAGAGGCATCAAGGCGCGGAGCACATCCCAGCAATGTCCCACGAGTCCGACTTCCACCGGGTACCGAAGGCCGATGCGAGCGGGGTCGAGATCGATTTGTATGGCCCGGGCCTGACCGGGCTTGGGATAAAATTCCAAATAGGGGAAACTCGTGCCGGCGATGATGAGCGTATCGCATTCCTCCAACGCCTCTTGCGAAGGAGCGGTGCCGAGCAGACCGATGCCGCCGGTGGTCAGGGGGTGGTCATCGGGTACCAAGCCTTTCCCGAGGAGTGGTTTGACGATGGGAGCGCCGAGCAGTTCGGCGAGCTGAATGATCTCCGCTTTGGCGCTGAGACACCCCCGTCCGGCGAGGATAGCGATTTTCGATCCGGCCTGGATGATGGCGGCCGCCTTGTCGAGCAACGCGCGGGACGGGAGCGGGAGCGGGTCGCTGTATAGATCACCGCTGTGTTGAGGAATGTTGGCCTTCGAACGCTGATCCTCCGCGCTCCACTCCTGGATGTCTTTCGGAATGGTCAGGTGCGCGACCGTACGCCGGGAGATGGCCGTCTTGACCGCGGTATCGACCACATTGCAGACATGGGCCGGCCCCATGACTCGTTCGCTGTAGGCGGCGACATCGCTGAACAGCTTATTCAAATCCACATCCTGCTGGTAATGCGTGCCGCTTAAATCGTGAAAGGTGTGTCCCGTGATCGCCAATACCGGCTGCCCGTCGCATTTGGCGTCGTACAGGCCGTTCAGCAGATGAATGCCGCCCGGTCCGGATGTGGCCAGGCAGACTCCGAGTCGACGGGTAAACTTGGCATATCCGCAGGCCGCGAGCGCGGCGGATTCTTCGTGCCGCACCAGAATCAGCTTGATTTTCTCCTGCCGCGTGCGCAGGGCTTCATAGATCCCGTTGATGCCGTCCCCCGGCAAACTGAAGACGGTATCCACGCCCCATGCGATCAATCGGTCTATCAAGATATCGGCCACCGTGTGCGACATAAGACTCCCTTACGATTGAGTTGAGGATGATGTGTCCGCGGCCTGGCGCGCCAGCCGAGGAAGCAGCAGTTCTTGAACGAGAATCTTCAGGCAGGCGGCAATCGGAATCGCGAGTAAGAGGCCATAGAAGCCGCCGAGCGCGCCGCCGATGAACACGACGATCAGGACGGTCACGGCATTCATATCCATCGATTGGCTTTGTACCCAGGGCGTGAGCAGCCAGCTTTCAATGAACTGAACGGCGAGATAGGCGAGGGAAGGCCACACCACGATCGCCATAAGATCGAAGCCGCCCGTTCCTCCGGACAAGACGTCGAGGTATTTCAGGAGTACGGCCAACGGCCAGCCGATCAACGAGGCATAGGGGATGATGGTCAGCACGCCGGTGATGAGGCCGAGTAGAAACCAGTACCGTATTCCTGTGAGCGCCCATCCGAGCGAATAGAGCATGGCGGAGGCGAGGGCAATGGTGAGGCGGCCGCGGAAGAACCCGCTCACCGCTTCATCCATCCGTCGCATAATGTGTCCGACCCGCGGCCGATAGCGCGCGGGAATATACCGTTTAAGTTCGGTGAGGGCGCTGTCGAGGCGCCAGGCGAAAAAGAAAAAATATATCGGGATCAGCGCGAGCGCCAGGAAGATGGCCGTGGTCGTTCCGAGGACCGCTCCCAGCATGCCCATCGCCTGTCCCGTGCCGGAGAACACAGGCCTGAGGATCGACAGGGGATCTTCCTTGAGAGTCGTGGCGATCGTCGACAGGGGCTCCGAGAAGTCGCCGAGGCTCACGTGGTACCGTTGCGCGATGCTTTTCAGGTATCCCGGCACCCGTTCCGAGAAGGATTGCACCTGCTCGGCGAGTAATGGCCCCAACCAGGTCACCAGCCCCCCGAGGATGAGGGCGGAGAGGAAAAGCACGATGGAAATGGTCGCGGGACGGGGCACTTTCCACTGTTTCTCCGCATGCCGTATCAAGGGATTACAAAGATAGGCCAACAGCAGCGCGATGAGAACCGGAGTGAATACGCCGCGGAGGTAATACCCGAACCACAGGAGGAATCCGGCACCCCCCGCCCACAGCAGATCTCTGATCGGCGTGATGTTCCAGAGGTGACGATCGGTCGCGGACACCGATGAGATTCGTTCGCGTGGAAGCGAGGGAGAATGTTCAGCCAGCGCCTCGGGGTAATCGGATTTCATCTCGGTGTTACCTGCTCATGAAGTGATGTGCTGAATCGTCTCGTCATCTCTCGATGGCGCGAGTCGAAGGCGGGAAGACCGCAACGCTGCGGCGGCATGCTCGATCTCGGCGTTGATCTCTCCCCCGAGCAACATCACGACCCCCGTCAAATAGAGCCACAGCATGAGCACGATGACGCCCGCAATGGACCCATAGGCGGCGTTATAGTTTCCGAAATGGTCGACATAGGCCTTAAAGCCGAGCGACACCCCGACCCATAACGAGACGGCGAAGACGGAGCCGGGCGTCACCCAGCGCCAATCATGTTCAACATTGGGACAGACGAAGTAGATGATTGCCAGCGCCAGCAGCATGAGCAGCACCGCGACCGGCCACTGCAACACATGCCAGGCGATGAGAAACAGCCACCCCAGACCGACGAAATCGGTGATCCATTCACCGATACGGGCTCCGTACAGAATCAGCGTCATGGAAACGATGATAAAGCCGGCCAGCCCAATGGTGAGGAGGGTCGCGACCAGCCGCACCTTCCAGAAGGGTCTGGTTTCCTCCGCCCCATAGACCACGTTGAGCGCTTCCATGATGGCGGTTACGCCGCTCGACGAGGCCCAGAGCGCCCCCAGCAAACCGAGAGAAAGAATGTCTCCTCCGCTGCCCTTGACCACATTGTCCAGATACCGCTGCAGCAATGAGAGCGCGTCGGACGGCAGGACGGTGCGAAGGTATGTCAGGAGTTCCGGCATCACCTTTTCGAGGGGAAACAATCCCAGGAGGGCGGTCAGGAATAACAGGGCCGGGAACAGCGCCAATAAAAAATAATAGGCCAGCTGCGCGGCACGACCCAGAATCTCGTCTTTCTGGCTTTCCTGCCACAGACGCTGTCCCAAGTCTTTCCAGCCCAGGCCGCCGAGCTTCCAAGGGTTCCAGCGCGGCGAAGGACTTGTCAGTGAAGCGGGCACCAGGTCCTCTCTCCGGAGACTTGCAGGCGATGGGATGGAGATATTTAACCCGTCGGAACTGATCAGAAAAACAGAGGCGTCACCATTTATCCGTGAACACAGGGGTGTCGGCGGCACAGGTCAGTCTTCCCGCCCTCCCTGTGGGTACGCTTGATGATCATGCACCGGGGGCCCGCGGTCCGGACCTCATGTCGCCATGGTGGTCTCGCGATCACGCGATTGGCCGCGGGATTCGGCCGTGGACGAGCGGCGGCCGCCGGATACATCCTTCTGAGCTTCGTTCGGCGAGGAGAGATTGATCCCGAAGGAACGGGCGACTTCCGGCATCATCTTGCGCGCTAACTCCATCAACAGCGAACGACCCACCTGCAGGATGACCGCTTTCGCTTCCTCAGCCTCCTGACCGAATTCTCGCGACAGGTTGTCCCACACGCTCGTGCGTGCGCGATCCGACGGCGCCGCATACGACCGGGGGCCGGTGGGATAATATTCATACACCCCCTCTGCCTTATCGCTCGCCGCGCCGGTCTGCCGAGCGGAATCCGGCATGACCCGAGATGCTCGGGCGCCGGCGGGGTAATAGGGGTACACTCCGCTTCGCCGCCCGCCGGTACGTGATTCCAGCAACCCTATGGCGAAACCTGCGCAGATGGCTCCCCCGAGCATGAGCCAGGGGTACTCGTCGACTTTGCGAACAGGATCCAGCGCCGCTTTAGTATTATCGACCATCTGGTTGACCGTCTGAGTCGTCTCATCCAACATGCGCGAAAATTTCATTGTCGCTCCCTCCGCCGTATCGATGATCCGTTTTTCCAGCAGTTCAAGCTTCTCGGCAATTGCGACCCGCGTATTGACAATGTCCTTCAGGTCTTGGTCGATAGCAGTTGTTCTTTGATCCATCGGGCATCTTCCTTTATAGAGTGTACGGTGCGGAAGGGCCACAGTCTGAGACTGGACCCCACTTTCGCCAGGTTGTACAAAAAGACGCCGCTCAATGCGGCAGCGATGAGCCCCACCACTCCGTAACAGGCCCACAGGGGCAGACCGGCGTACGTATTGAGGACATGTACCAGCATGATCAGAAAAAACGTGACGGCAATAAAGCTCAAAATGGTCCCGAGGGCGGCATGCAGCAGACCCATGATCACCTTCCGCAACTCAAGCTGCATTTCGTGCTGAGCGAGTCGAATCTCCTGCGTACAGAGACGGCGCAGATCGGCCACGAGGCCGGTCGCCAACGCGGCGATGGAAATGGGATAGGGATTTTCCATGACGACTCCTCTCCGCTAGTCCGACCGGAGGCGTGAAAGAAGGTATCCGCAACCCACGCCCAGCGCCAGCGTTTGAAGCGGATAACGACGGATCAGCACTTCAAGATCCTCGACGATTCCCCTCATGCCTTCTTCTTGCAGGTATTCGGCGGTGTGCTTGACTCCGCGTGACACGGCCTCTGCCGCCTCGCCGATTTTGCCGCTCCCTCGCAGACTCTGACTCAAACGTTCGCCGGTCGATCCCAGCGCCTCTCCGGCATTCTCAGCGAATCGTTGTGCAGAGTCGACGGCTTCTCCGGCGGCCTGTTTGATCTTCGATCCCGTTTCTTCCACGATCCGTGTGTCGCGCTCCATTTGGGGCCTCCCCTTGAAAACAGGTGGTTTAAAAAAATCCATACCGACAAGCCCAACTTGCGAGCGTCAGCCTAGGCCTGGCTGAGATTAGCGCGCCGGCTCAGGTCGATGAACTGGGCAAAGCCCTAGACATTGAACGAAGAGACCCATGCGTCCGATTCAATCGATACGCAGTGCAGTCCTCTTCAGTGCCGCGCGACTTCCTAATAGACTGCGGAAAAACGCAATTGAGCCTCTGAGCCATGCGAGAACGCTGCTGGCGGATTTTTTCCGCATCCTGCTAAGTTTATTGCCGCGGGGCCAGCTCTTCGATCAGCGGAAACATGTCGCGTTCCTCTGCCAGGAAGTGGGCGCGGACGGACTGCATCATGTCTTCAAAGAATTCATCCATGGCCTGGTCGTCGTCGTTTTCCGACTGTTGCAATTCAGTCATCATCGCCTTGACTTCATCGTGTTCGAGGAGAGCCGCTTCAACCATCCGCCGACCCTCTTCGCTCCCGTTTCGGATGTCGGCATACATCTGCTCCTCTTCCATCTGCAAGTGAGAGGCAAGCTGATGGAGAATTTGATCGACGATGGTCTGCCTCGAATCGGCCGGAGCGTTCAGGTAGAGCTGGAATAATGCCAAAATATGCCGATGAGCATCACGCAGGGTTTTCTTGATGTCGCCGGCTTGCACGGAGCTCCCCGCATTATTGTTGGGGGTCATAATGCCGCCTCCCTTCTGGTCCAGAGTGGCTAAGTGTGTCTTCGTAAAAGTACCTTATCAGGCGGCATCGACCGTGCGAACTGGGCAAGACCCTAAATCGCCCGTCGGTGTGGAGTGACGCCGGCTTCGGACAAACCATCGGAGCGCAGAAGGCGCCTGAACGCGGCGCCTTGATCGCCGGCCCATTTCGCGGGCGGTGATTCGAGCAGGGGAGGCGTCGATAAGAGTCGCGGGAATTGACGTGGCGTCGGCGGACGAGGCTTACAGAACGGAGAGAGCGGGGCATTCATGCGAATGCCCCGCTCTCTTGAAATGCTTATCGAGCTTCCTGTTTCAATGGGGCCTTCGCGACATGGTCACCGACGACTACTTGACCGTTCGCACTGGCCGTGCCTTGCAGCAAGATGATGGCGATCAGCGCCTGGGGAGTCGAATGGGCCTGGTCCGGCTGTTGCCCCGTGACAAGGACGTCCATCGTCATATTCCCTGACGTGTGTTTTCCTGTCAGGGCCTGCCGCATGCGCTCGATTTGAGCCGAAAAATCGGTGATGGCAGCTTGTCGAAGCTTGTTTTTTAACTCGCGATCGACCATTTGCCAGTAGCCTATGCGAATGGAATCGAGAGCGGTCCTCGATTCATTCGCCATTTGAAGATCGGGAATCGAGAGGCTTTTTCCTCCCTCGTCCACATGCGGCGTTCCCCAATAGTAGATCGTTCCCTTCAAGTCGCCGCTGGTCTCCACTGCCAGCAAGACGCGTCCATTCGCGTCCGTAGCGGTGACGCGGTCAATGACGGCGGACTCCGTACCGCCCCCATCCAGTGGGATGGGCTGATGAAAGAGTTTGCTTTGCAATTGATGACTCAGATTTGCATAGGTCACGGGAATCCGGGCCAGCATCGTGAAGGGCTTCGAGTCCTGAGGCGCATTGCCCAGGTTGATGAGCGCCGTGGTCGGTGGCGCTTCTGAACAGGCTTGCTCGAAGGTGACGGCCGGCATTTGCCTAGCGACTCCGGTGATGGTCGTGTCCTGGGTCGTCCCCTTCTGCTGCCCTAAGGTCAATTCTCGTGGATTCCCGTAGTAGCAGGCCCGGGTATTGAGGGCCGCGACCGGTACCGACAGCGGGCCCTTGAGATCATCCCACAGGCGTTGGAACGGGATGGCGAAGGTATCAGGTTGCACGGCCTCCGCAAGAGCCGTCTTGACCTCGGAGATGGCCAGCAATTCCGCCAGCTGATCCTTAACGGGAATGTTGAACATGTTACAGCGCGCGTCGCTGTCCGGCTTGAGTCCGGACGTCACCTGGGTCGGCTCGAATCCGAATGCGACGGACTCACGATTCTGCAGCAACACCAGTTTTCCTGTCGCATCCAATGTCGTATAGACCGGCTCAAGTCGGCAGGCCCGTGCCCCGCCTCGCATTTCGATGTCGCCCTTGTAGTCGGCATGTATCGCTACGAGACCATCCTGTATGCGGACTTGGGCCGGACCGGTTCGAACGAAGGTCCAACGGAAATCGTTTCCCAACGGATGCCCTGCTTCGGTGAATCGTTCTGGTATCGCGTCACGAAGGGCGTTTTGCACGGGCGTGAGGTCCGTCTTGATAAGCAGCGGCATGTGGGAAAGCGGCGCCTTCGGCTCCTCCTTATTCATCGCGGTGAATGAGGGCACGGCGCTATTGATGGGAGGGGGAACCGGCTTGGTCGACGACTGAGGAATCGTATGGCTGCAGGCGGCGCCGAGTAGTAAAACGGGCAGTAACGCCGTCATAAATCGAGAATGGTGTTGCATCACAAGCCTCCTTGGCTAATCACAATCCTCATACGGCGTTTCTCAGAAGCATCTTCGTCGAGACGCCGGCCCTGGCGCGGCCGGCGTCTGCAACGATGCTCGAACGCGTCCTTGGTTGAGGGACCGTTATGGTTGGACCTGCAAGTTGTTGTTGACGCTCCTGACGCCGTTCACTCCCCGGGCCATTTCCGCGACCCGGACTTTTTGATCCGCCGATTTTACGACGCCGTTGAGCGTCACGACCCCGCGTTCCGTGTCGACGTCAATCCGAGAGAAATTGGAGAGACGATCGGAAGAGAGTTTGGACTGCACCGAGGCCGTAATGGTCGCGTCATCGATCGTTTGTCCGGCGGTCTTTCCCGTGGTGGACTGGCAACCCACTACGGAAAGAAAGGTGAATGCGAGCGCAATGCAAGCGAGACGGCTGATCATAATAGTCATCCTCCAGTTATGGCCTTACTCCTTGTGAAGGACGTAAAGCCGATATGCGACACAATGAGCTTTATCCTCGTCGGGACGTAGCCTCGGCGGCTGCCTTTTCCGCCGTCTGCGCGGTCTCGTCGACGAACTCGCGTGCGGCGCGACCGGCGTTCCGCAGGGCCTGCTTTCCGCCTTCGACGTATTCCTGTCCCCGCTCGACGGCCGTGTCCCACGCCGCTCGCCCCTGTTCGGTGGCCTCGTCGAGTTCGTCCTTCGCCCTTGATGCGTAGTCACGCAGGGAGGACCGCAGCTCCGATCCCGATTGAGGAGCCAATAATAAGGCGACTCCGGCACCGATGAACGCGCCTGCGACGAACGCCGACCAGTTGGAAGATTCTTCATTGAACATGTCTCAACCTCCTTCGTTTTACGTATGAATACAGGAAATGTGACGGCCATACGTCTGCTGCGGACGCTGGCTGCTGCAGTGATGAGTCTAACAAGCTCAGGCGAATCTCTAACTAGGCAAGGCCCTAGTTAGAACGCAATTGACCTCTGGAGAGAGGTTCGGTTGAACGGATCTCTTAATTCGAGGGCAGTAGAGAGGGAGAGAATTTACAGTCAGCGCGATGATAATGGGAAAGCCCCATTACGTAGTGAGAAAACCTGGTCGCCCGCGCCCCGCCTTCCGGCGTCTGCGCGGTTCTCATCAGGGGATCGATGAATGGTCCTCGATCACGGTCGCGAGCCCCTCGCCGGCCGTGCGGGTGACGGATTGACTCGATCTTTGGGTTGATCCATTCGGTCAAGTGTGGGAGGATTGCCGCACAGTTCGATAGCCCTGCGTCTATCCTGAAGCGATCGCTCAAATCGGGCTCAGGTTCTCAAACATGATCGCCGAATGGCTGGAGAGAGGGCTGACATCATACCGGCCGATAGTATGACTCGGAGGGAGAGGAGCCTATGCCGACAACGACGCAATTTGTGGTGAGCGGACAGAGTAAACCCGGCGTTCTGGCGCAGGTCGCGGCAGTGCTGGGGGCAGCAGGGGTCAATATCAAAGCGTTTTCCGCGCCGGAGGTCACGGGAACGGGAAAGCTTCGGCTCATCGTGGCGGATGTGGACGCCGCTCGGATCGCGCTGAGAAAATCCAAAATCAAGTTCCGTGAAGAGACGGCGCTCATTTTGAGCCTGGAGAACAAGCCCGGAGCATTGAAGCAGGTGGCGGATTCATTGACCAGAGCCCGCATCAATGTGAAGTGTGGATACTGCACCCCGTCACGGGAGGGCAAACGCGCCATCGTGGTGTTGACCGTGTCGAATACCACCAAGGCGCTCGGCGTTCTCCGCACCCAGTCACTCGACGAATTTTAACGATTTCTTCATGGAGAGGAAGGGAACAGAAACCACCGGTCTTCTTCTCCTTCTTTTTCTCACCGCGTGGGTCAGCGGCTGTTCCGGTCCGACCGCGCTACGCCCGTCCTATCCGCCTGGGTATCCGCTGGGATTTGTCGAACGGGGAAGCGCTTCCTGGTACGGACCGGGTTTCCACGGCAATCGCACCGCGAACGGTGAGGTGTACGACATGCACCAGCTGACGGCCGCCCATCGGACATTACCGCTCGGGTCCGTGGCTGAAGTGCGATCTTTGACCACCGGCCGTCAGGTCACCGTGCGGATCAACGACCGGGGTCCATTCGCGCGCGGAAGGATTCTCGATTTGTCGTTCGCCGGCGCCCAGGCAATGGGAATGCTCGGACGCGGCACCGACGACGTTGAGCTGCGAGTCGTCCAGTATCAAGGAAGAATCGGCGAAGCCGGAGTGTTACGGGTGCAAGTAGGCTCCTTTGCGGACCCTGCGAACGCCCATCTTCTGGCCGACCGGCTTAAGGCGCGGTATCCCGGTTCCAAGGTGACGGCCATCGATCTGCCCGAGGGCCGTCGCTATCGGGTCTATGCCGGTCGCTTCCAGTCGGAGCCTGCGGCGGAACAGGCTGCGGCATATCTGAGAAGCTGGTTGGACAGCGATCCCTTCATCATCCGTGATGACACGTCGTCCTTGCCCATTGCGAATCCGTAACGACCGATGCCGAAACGGAGTCCGACCATGAGGCATGGTCATGGAGAGCGCCGAGAGGGCAAACATGCTAACCCTTGATGCGTCTGTCTGCCTGTGCTAATTGTATAGGTGATGGACGACAGTGACCCGAGAGGACCGTATCCGGTCATCTTCTCACGCCTGAAAGCAAGTCTTGCAGTTCGGACCACGGGCTCCGAACTGATCCAAGAGCCCACTATTCACAGCCATAACTTTGTCCGGTCCTTTTACCCTCGATAGGTCTTATGGACATTGTCGTATTGATCGTTCTCATTTTGTTGTCTGCGGTAATCTCGGTCGTTGAAGTCGGGTTCTACTCGGTCAACGATACCAAACTCCGGGCATTGGCCGATCAAGGCAGTAAACGGGCGGAGATGGCCCTCCATCTCAGGACGGATCCGCAACGCCTGCTGCTCACCATCTTGGTCGGGGATCGTTTGATTGACACGGCGACGGCCTCACTCGCCACCATCATTGCGCTGAATCGATTTGGGGGACAGGGCTTGGAAGGGGTGCTCGGCGAAGCCTTTGCGGTATTGGTCGGAATTTTGACCTTCGTCCTCCTGGTCTTTGCCGATCTCGTGCCCAAGACCCTGGCTGCCAAATACTCCGTGCCGGTCGTGCTAAATATGGCCTATCCGGCTTATGCGGCGCAGCAGATGCTCAAGCCGATCATGTTCTTCGTCGTGCCGCTCATTTACAAGTTGACCGGAGGGAAAGGGCTCAACGTTCCCTTCGTCACCGAAGAAGAGCTGAAGATCATGCTGGATCAGAGCAGCAGGAGCGGCGCCATCGAGGCGCAAGAAGTGAAGATGATCAAGAACGTCTTTCAGCTGAAGGACATCACGGCGGAAGACTGCATGACTCCGCGCATCTATATGTTCTCGCTCGATTGCAATCAACACCTGCGGGAGGCGAAAGAACTGCTGTTCAAGTCGAAATACTCCCGCATTCCCCTCTACGAAGGCACGTTGGATAACATCGTCGGCATTCTGTATAAGACCAAAGCCTTGACGGCTTTGGCGCAGGGGCATACGGAAATGAAGCTCCGCGACATCGCTCATTCCGCGTTATTCATTCCGCACACGAAATCCGCGGATGACCTCATGAAACAATTCCAGCTGGACAAGCGTCACATGGCCATCGTGGTAAACGAGTTCGGTGGCGTGATGGGTCTGGTCACCTTGGAAGATTTGCTGGAAGAGGTCGTCGGCGAAATCGTCGATGAGACCGACATCACCGAAGAATTGATCAAACGGATCGGGAAGAATCAAATCCTGGTGCATGGACGCACCGAGGTTCGAAAGGTCAATGATTTCCTCAAGGTGGATTTAGGCGACGATGCAGTGACCATCAGCGGCTTGGTTCAGCATGAGCTGGGCAGAATCCCGAAAGTCGGGGAGGAAGTGCATATCGCCAACTGTCGCCTGGTCATCCATGAGGCCGATCCGCGGGTGATCAAGAGCGTCAACATATTCAAAGAAGAGAAACATCCCGCCACGCATGAACTGATCGTCGAAGACCACGTGCCGGTTACGCAGGCTTCACTAGATCGGTAAATTCTCCTTCCGAGAGAACCGTCACCCCCAGTTTCTGTGCCTGGTCAAGCTTGGACCCGGGATCCGTGCCGGCCACTACGTACGACGTCTTTTTGC
This sequence comes from Nitrospira sp., assembly GCA_021323395.1. GTDB lineage: Bacteria > Nitrospirota > Nitrospiria > Nitrospirales > Nitrospiraceae > Nitrospira_A. The sequence goes on along the minus strand of JAJONL010000002.1, from coordinate 42,898 downwards.
TCACGCTCGATGACACAGTTCCGCCATGTTGCTCCACCAATTGCTTGGCTTCGTCCCGACTGTAGCCTGACAAACCACCGGTGAAGACGAAGGTCTTGCCGGCGAGAGCGTGACTGCTGCTCGTGGCCTGGGCGGGGGGTGCAATGGACAGGCCTCGTTCGACCAGGCGAGCGATCACCTGGCGGTTTCGGTCTTCCCTAAAGAAGGATGCGAGGCTCGCAGAGATTTCCGGTCCGATCTCATGGACTTGTATGAACTCTGCCTCTGTCGCCGCCATCAGCTGGGGAAGCGTCCCAAATCGCTGTGCCAGCACGCGGGCGATATGTTGTCCCACCTGGCGGATTCCAAGCCCCATCAGCAGGCGATCGAGCGTTACGGACTTGCTGCGCTCGATCGATGCGAGCAGCAGGGTCGCCGACCGTTCGGCGAAACCCTCCAGGGTCAGCAACTGTTCTTTGGTCAAACGGTACAGATCAGCGAGATCGCGAACCAACCCTCGATCGACCAGTTGGGCGACCGTTTTCTTTCCCAGCCCGTCGATGTTCAGCGCGCTCTTGGAGGCGAAATGTTCGATGGCGCCTTTCAATTGAGCCACGCAGACGGTCTGGCCGGTGCAGTAGAAGTAGGCTCCCTCGCGAGCCACCGCCGAACCGCAGACCGGGCAATGGTCCGGCATCACAAACGGGTCTTGCCGCTGTTCGCCGGGAACCGGTACGCGTTCGGTAATGGCGGGAATGACATCTCCGGCCCGCTCGACCTTGACCCGGTCTCCCACCCGGACGTCCTTGCGCGCGACTTCGTCGGCATTGTGCAGCGTGGCCCGACTGATCGTCACACCACCGACCTCCACCGGTTTCAGCAGGGCCAGGGGCGTCAAGGTGCCGGTCCGTCCGACAGAGACGACGATGTCCTGAATGTCCGTGATCTCTTTACGCGGGGCAAACTTGTAGGCAATGGCCCAACGGGGGCTGCGCGATTTGCTGCCGAGCTGGTCCTGCCAATCGCGGCGATCCACCTTCACGACAATGCCGTCGATTTCAAAGGGCAGGGATTCTCGCATCGCATCCGTGGATTGGTGGAACGCGAGGACCTCCTCGATCGAACGACAGCGCCGCCGATGTGCGGGAACCGGCAGACTCCAACCTGCGAGCGCCTCCAATTCATCCCAATGCGATGGAGGAGCAGGGCCTGAAACCGCCATGATGTCGTAACAGGTCACGGTCAAGGGCCGCGAAGCGGTCACCCGGCTGTCCAACATTCGTAGCGAACCCGCCGCAGCGTTACGCGGATTGGCGAAGGCCTCTTCTCCTCGTTCGGTCATCCGGCGATTGAGAGATTGAAACTCATCCAGCCGCATGTACACTTCACCGCGCACCACGAGATGGGCCGGCGGGGAGGAATCATGACGTAATTGCAAGGGCAGGGCACGGATTGTCCGCAAGTTGACCGTGACCTCCTCGCCGGTCCTGCCGTCGCCGCGAGTAGAGCCGCGCACAAATTTCCCCTGGTCATAGACCAGTTCGACCGACAGGCCGTCGAATTTGGGCTCGACCGTGTAGACGATATGGTCGGTTTCAAGTTCCCGCTTCATCCGGGTATCGAACGCCTGGACGTCCTCTCGATCCGTAATCGAATCGAGACTCAACATGGGTTTCTCGTGAGGGACTTTGGCGAGTTCATCAATCGGCGGCGCTCCGACCCGTTGGGTGGGGGAGTCGCTGGTGAGCAGATCGGGATAGGCGGTTTCGAGTTCGACCAGCTCGCGGAACAGGCGATCGTATTCGGCGTCGGAGATCTCCGGACGATCCTTGCTGTAGTACAAATGATCGTGATGGCGAACTTCCAAGCGGAGAGCGGCGATTCGTTCCTTGGCTTGGTTGTGCGTCATCGGTTGGTCATTCGCGAATGAATTGGGCGGCGAAGCTGCGGATCTCATGGCCGTTCAAGACGTGAAACCGCCGCAACCGGTCGATCATCTGGCCCGAGAACCGGCTCATGGGAATCGGGACGAGCCGCCGGCCGAACTGTTTGGCGATCTGTCGCCATCGAGCCTTGGGCGAAACCGGCGTCACCAGGGCCAGATGCGTTTCCCTTGAATGCGCCGCTCCTGCGGCAATCAAACGCTCTTCGAGGGTCTTGGCAAATCCCAGAGCCTCATCGGTCCAAATGTCGGGAATCGGACGGGGAGGAAAGATAAACAGCGCGCCGCCATACCGGGATTGTCCGATGCCCGGTGCGACCATGTTGTTCAAAAACGGTGTGGCGTAGAAGCAGAGGGTGGATTCTTGCGCATGTTCGGCATACCAGGTGGCCTGCCAACTGTACCGGTCGGGATCAGCCGGCGTGTCGAAGAGAAAAATCACCGTGTCGACGTTCCCGCGTGCCGGGGGGATTTCTTTGACGTAAATCTCCAGGCGTTTCGGGCGGCCTGGTTTCTGCCGTTGATACCAATGCCGCAGACTTTCCCGGATATCGATGCCATCCTTCATCGAGGTCGTGAACTTTTCGCTCTTCGCCAGATCCGACCCGATGATCGCCTTCGCCTGCTCACGGACATGGGTGTGGAAACTTTCAATCTTCGAATCCTCCGGCGGCCAGGAGCATTGCCGATGCGGGTTCCACCGATAGGACCAGCGCCGGCTCGTGCGACGCGGTGGACGCGGCCGGAGCGAGAGGGAGCGCCAGACCAACGGCGGGCCCTGGAGTCGATTGGTGGCGCTCACGACCTGCTCGTCCGGCAAAGCGAATTGGCCAAGCCCCGCTGATATGTGAGGCAGGTTCGTTGTCTCACTTTCTTGATAGCTGTAACTCTTGGCGGTTTCGAGCAAACCGATGGCGAAGTCATCTCCCGCCATCTGTTTGGCGGCGAGGACCAGCTGGTACAGATCAGGCGTGAGGCGGCGGTCGAGCAGCGCGAGATTTCGAACATAACGCAGGTAGAGCTGGAGCAGCTGAGGTGTCACCCACGTGGGAACGGTTTGGCCTGCTTCATCATGGACGGCTTGCGAGCGCGTGCGGGTCTCCAGCAGTAATTCTTTGATGCCGTCGATGGAGAGGTGACGATCTGAATGAACTGTGGCTCGTCGTCGTTCGTACAGTTCCGTCAGAAACGGCAATTCACCCAACAAGAAATACAACGAGGCCGGCTCGACGAGGAATCGTTCCGGCCGGGCGGTTATTGACTCGGGAACCTGGTAGTCAGCCCGTTGCTGATAGGCAAGCCGGATCCAAGGCCAGTCGGCAAAGTGACAGAGACAGAGAATATGGTCGTACTCCATTTCCAATTGATGGAGTTGGAAGGCCATCCAGGCGATACGTGCCTGCTGTTGCGAGCCTTCCGCCGGTGCTGCGAGCGTGGAAACCATGGCGGCGGCAAAGGCGCCATAGGAGAGCCGCTTGAGCACATAGGCATCGGGAGAAATGAAGGGTATGGGTTCGACGACGGCTGTTTCGCGATCGATGTAGGCGCGGGGGATTCCCTCTCCCATGGCCACGCGAATGCCCATGATGACGGCCTGGCAGGGGTCGACCGGCACATAGTTCACCGTGGCGGTGCCATCTGAGGAACCCTCCGGCTGAACGATCACACTGATGATCGGCAGATCGGCGACGGCCGCTTCAAGCGGACGTTCGAATGAGGGCGGCAGGGGGACGGCCAAACAATCGTAGCGGCCTTCGACCATCCGGTCACGCACTTCCTGGGCGACATCGCCGCTGCCATGCAGAATCGGGAACAGGTCAATATGCGGCGAGAGGCGAAAGATGGAATCGGCGCTGGAAGATGGCACTGCCATTATCGGCCGGGATGTAGAGGGTCATCGCTTTCGAAGAAAAAATCGCCCAAGCCTTGCGGCAAGGCCTGATCACCGAGGGCGCGTTTCCGCCGACGCGACTGGGTCGGTAAATCGAGGGCTTCCTCACCGAGGACCTTGATCAGGGATTCTCGCCAGGCGGCATCGGCCGAGAGCGGATCGGTCGGATCTTGCGCGCGACGTTTCAGGGCATATTGCAGCAGGTGAATCCCATCGCGCACCGAATAGTCGAGACTGAGCTGGTGCGCTTCCTGGAGGAATTCGACGGTCATGGCCAGCATCTCCGCCGGAGCGAATGGCAGGTGGTAGCGTAGAATCGCCAACTCATCCTCACGGGCGGGGAATCCCATGCCCAGCGTCGGCTGCAAGCGCGATAAAATATAGTCCGGCACCTCATAGGTCGAGGCATCCTCGTTCATCGTCACACAGCAGCGAAAATCCGCATGGGCCCTGATCAGGATTCCGGCGATGATCGATTCTACGCAGCGCCGATGGTCCAACAGGGGAGCCAGGGAGGCCCAACTCTTCTCATTCATCCGGTTGCCTTCGTCCAGCACGCAGATGCTGCCGGTGAGCACCGCGGTCACCAAGGGAGAAGCATGGTAGGTGATGGCGCCGGATTCAGCCAACACAGGCGTGATCAGCAAGTCTTCGGGGCGCGTATCCGCCGTACATTGAAAGATATACAGACTTTGTTTGCGCTCGTGGGCTCCGGCCATTGCCAGGGTGGTCTTGCCGATGCCTGGTTGCCCGGTGATCCGTGGAGACAGGGGCAAGTCGCGTTCGTCGATGACCAGCCAACAGGCCAGCAATTGTTTGAGAATTTCCCGGTTTCCGATCCAATCTTGGCCCATGGTCATGGGTTGCGCGAGGTGCAGGGTGATGCCCTCGATGGTGAGCGTTCGAGATGCCGCCGGTGGTGCGTTGGATGACATGGTCTTCGTACTTGCCGTTTGGATAATGGGCGGACCGAAAATCTTTTGCGACCGTAGCATAGGGGTGGGGAGAGGGTCAAACGAACCTCGGCCTATTTCACTTTGACTTTCGCTGCCTTGGACCGTATTCTTACCACTTTCTCCGGTCGTGCCGGCGGGGCGGGCGAACCCCCATTGTCCCTTTGACACTCTTCGGAGCCGAGCCTCACTATCGAAGCAGCCAAGGAGCGACATAATGAGCGATCGTAACGGACAGGTGAGACGCGCAGCAGGAGTTCCCATCGGGTTGCTGGTCCTAGGCAGCCTGACCCTGGGCGGATGCGTGATGTCGGAAAAGTACGAAGCCGAGAAGGCGCGAAGCTTGAACTTCCAGCGTCTCCTGGCGCAGGAGGAAAAGCGGAGCTCAGAACTCGATAGCGAAGTGAAACGAACCAAACGGGAGCTCTCCGATTACGAAGCGCGCAATCGCGAACTCGGCGCCCAGGTGGAAGCGGTGCGTCAGCAGGCGGCCCAGATTCAAGAAGAAGCTCAGGCGATGAAGGAAGCCACGCTGCTGGAGAAGCGCGCGCATGAAGACATGAAGCGTCTGACCACCGTTCCATCAAAGGGGAAAAAGGCTGCGCAGGCGCCGAAAAGGGATTTTTCAACCGCCGTCGACGAGGTGTTGAAGAGCGATGCGTCCTCAGATTCGAAGATGGAATCCCCCAAAGATCTTCTCGGCCAGGAGTCCACAGCCCTGGATGCCTTCATCGCCGACCAATCTGCCGAGGCCGGCAATACCCATACGGTTCGAGCGGGCGACACTCTCTATCGTATCGGTCAGAAGTATCATGTCGGGCTCGACAAGTTACGCAAGTGGAATAACCTGACGAAGGACAACATCGAAGTCGGGCAGAAGTTGATCGTCGGTAAACCATAGTTCTCTCGCCCTGTGACGGAATGAACAGACCTCGCTATTCTCTGACGTTGGATACATTTCGCGACCTGGCGGCGGACGGCAACCTGATTCCGCTGTATCGGGAAATTTTGGCGGACTATGAAACGCCCGTGTCGGCCTTCGCCAAGATCGACCATGGACCGACCGCCTACCTGTTGGAGAGTGTCGAGGGCGGAGAGAATTGGGCGCGCTATTCATTTTTAGGCAGCGGCTCTTCAACGGTCATTCATGAAGAAAATGGCGACCTGCGACTGACCAGCGGGAAGAAAAGCCTGTTGCTTCAAAGCCGCGGTAACCCGCTGGAGCGCTTGCGCGAATTGATGGAGGAATACCGCCCGGTGACCGTGCCGGGACTGCCACGGTTCGTGGGGGGGGCCGTCGGGTACTTTAGCTACGATATGGTCAGGACGTTCGAAGCGCTCCCCGCTCTACGCAAGGACAGCCTTGGCCTGCCGGACTTCGCCTTTCTGCTGACCGATACGCTGCTGATCTTCGACAATGTGGCCCAGAAGATCAAGGTCGTCGCCAATGCCTATGTGGAATCGACCAAGGAACGCGACATACGCGACGCCTACCGCCATGCTACGGCGCGCATCGAAAAGATGATCGCGCGCTTGAAACGGCCGGTGCGGCAACCTCGTCAGAAACGACGTCGAAAGCCCATTACCTTCACGCCGAACATGAACAGGGCGGACTTCGAAAAGATGGTCGTGCGAACGAAGGAATATATCCGCGCCGGCGACATCGTGCAGGCGGTGCTGTCTCAGCGGTGGGAAACGCAAATTCATACGGCGCCGTTTCAGCTCTACCGGGCGCTGCGGGTGATCAATCCCTCGCCCTATATGTATTACTTGCGTGTGGCCGGGGTGGAACTGGTGGGGTCTTCGCCCGAGACGTTGGTTCGCTGCGAGGACGGACACATTTCGTTGCGCCCCATTGCCGGCACCCGTCGTCGCGGCCAGACCTCGGAAGAAGATCAGGAACTCGCTCGACAGCTATTGGCCGACGACAAAGAGCGCGCCGAGCATGTCATGCTGGTGGACCTGGGACGGAATGATATGGGGCGGGTGGCGGCGCGGGGCTCAGTGAAGGTGGAGTCGCTGATGCAGGTCGAACGCTATTCCCATGTCATGCATATCGTGTCACAAGTGACGGGGGAACTGGAAAGGGGCAAGTCGGTGTACGATGTCATGCGGGCCTGCTTTCCCGCCGGGACCGTCTCCGGCGCTCCCAAAATCCGCGCCATGCAGATCATCGAGGAATTGGAGCCGGCGCGACGGGGACCCTATGCCGGCGCGGTGGGGTATTTCGGATTCTCCGGCAACATGGATCTCTGTATCAACATTCGAACCGTCGTGATCAAAGGGCGACAGGCCTATATCCAGGCCGGAGCGGGCATCGTGGCCGATTCGATTCCCGAGCATGAGTACGAGGAGACCTGCAACAAGGCGCGGGCGATGATGAAAGCGATCGAGCTGGCGGAGCAGGGGCTGGAATGAAGGAAGAGCTGATGGCGTATGGCAGATGGCCGATGGAAGGCGGATCGGAAAATCGCATGATTCTCAGCTATCAGCCATTAGCTATCGGCTCTTGAGGTTCCTTATGTTGGTAATGATCGATAATTACGACTCGTTTACCTACAACCTCGTCCAGTATTTCGGTGAACTAGGCGAAGATGTTCAGGTGTATCGCAATGACAAGATTTCCCTGTCGGACATCGAAGCGCTGAAGCCACGCCGCCTGGTCATTTCACCAGGGCCCTGCACGCCGAAGGAAGCCGGTATCTCGGTGGAGGCCATCCAATATTTCGGCGGCAAGTTGCCATTGTTGGGAGTCTGCCTTGGTCATCAATCCCTCGCGGTCGCCTTCGGCGGTGAAGTGATCCGGGCCGAGCGTCTCATGCACGGCAAGACGTCGATGGTTCGCCACGACGGCCGCACGATCTTTCGCAATCTGCCCAATCCCTTCGAGGCCACACGCTACCATTCGCTCATCGTGAATCGTAAGACGCTGCCGGATTGTTTTCAGATCAGCGCCGAAACGGCCGAGGGCGAGATTATGGGGATGCGGCACAAGACCCTGGGTATCGAAGGGGTGCAATTCCATCCTGAGTCGATCCTCACCACTGCTGGCAAGGAGCTGCTGCGAAACTTCCTCAAGTTGTAGCCGCAACCATCGACCAGCGGTCGCCGGTCATCGGTTCCCGGAATGATCAAAGACGCGCTCCAAAAACTGGCCGACCGGGCCAATCTCACCGAACAGGAAGCCGACACCGTCATGGGTGAAATCATGGACGGCACGGCGAGTCCCGCGCAGATCGCGGCCTACCTCATGGGCCTGCGGATGAAGGGCGAAACGGTCGAGGAAATTGCCGGTTCCGTGCAGGCCATGCGGGCTCGTGCCGTTAAGATTCGGGTAGGCGATGCTCAGGTAGTGGATACCTGCGGGACCGGCGGCGATGGCGCCCATACCTTCAATATTTCGACCACGGCGGCATTTGTCGTGGCAGGGGCCGGTTTAACAGTGGCGAAGCATGGTAATCGCTCGGTGTCGTCCAGGTGCGGCAGTGCCGACGTGTTGGCGGCGCTGGGTGTTCAGATCGATCTCTCACCTGAGCGCGTGGCGGATTGCGTGAATGAGGTCGGGATTGGGTTTCTCTTTGCCCCGCTCTATCACAGCGCCATGAAACATTGCGCCGCGCCCAGGAGGGAGTTGGGAATCCGCACCCTGTTGAATATCCTCGGGCCGCTGACGAATCCCGCAGGGGCTCGGCTGCAGGTCGTCGGAGTATTTGATGCGGGACTGACGGAGTTGTTGGCCCAAGTACTGCTCAGGGTGGGGGCTCAACATTGTTTCGTGGTCCACGGCATGGATGGGCTGGACGAGATCACCGTGACGGATCGAACCAGGATCTCAGAAGGTAAGGCCGGTGTCGTTTCCACATACCTTGTCGAACCATCGGAGTTCGGCTTGCAGCGGGTCAATCCGAAGGAACTGGTGGGCGGTACAGCGGAAGACAATGCGGTCATCACCCGCGATATTCTTCGTGGACGGAAGGGGCCTAAACGCGACATCGTGTGCCTGAACGCGGCGCCGGCGCTGGTAGCCGGACGCAAGGTGAAGACCCTGCAGGAAGGATTTCAGCTGGCCCAACGAACAATCGAGACAGGAGCAGCAATGGATAAATTGGACGCGCTCATCGACTTTACAAACAAGGCATAGTGTCATCGTGATTCTCGATCAAATCCTCGAACATAAAAAGGCTGAACTTCGGCACAAAAACAGCCGCGGGTACCTCGCGGATCTCAAGAACAAAATCCGGGATGCCGGACCCACGATGGGCTTTGCCGTGAGTCTCGATGCGCGCCGCACGGCCACGAAACCTGCCCTCATCGCGGAAGTAAAAAAAGCTTCGCCAAGCCTGGGGCTTTTGCGGCCTGAGTTCGCGCAGCGGTTCGAGCCGGTCACCATCGCGGAGGGGTACCGGACGCATGGCGCCGCCGCGGTCTCTGTGCTGACGGATAAGGATTTTTTTCAGGGAAGTCTCGACGACCTGGCCGAGGTCAAGCGGAAGGTGGGGCTGCCGGCGCTGAACAAAGAGTTCATGGTAGCAGACATTCAGTTCTACGAAGCCCGCGCCTTTGGCGCGGATGCCGTCTTGTTGATTGTGGCCGGTTTGGAGCGACGGCAATTGATCGACTTCGCGGCGCTGGCCAGGGAACTCTCGCTGGACGTGCTCGTGGAGACGCATCACGAGCGAGAATTGGATACGGTGCTGGAATGGTTACCCGACATACGGATGATCGGCATCAACAATCGGGACCTCAAGACGTTCGCCACCGACCTCGCGGTCACGTTCCGACTGGCGAAACGCATCCCCGGCGACAAGTTAATTGTGAGTGAGAGCGGCATTCGCAAGCGGGACGACGTCCTGCGCCTGCTGGAGGCCGGCGTCCATGCCATGTTGATCGGAGAGTCGCTCATCAGAGCCCAAGATATCGGAACAAAGATGCGTGAGTTGCTGGGCGACGACACAGAAAAGGAAAAGCCATGACGCATCGGGTCGCGGTCATTGTGGGGGCGGTATTGCTGGCGATCGCGGGCTGCCTCAACCAGGAAATTCATGAATACTCGCCCAAGTGGGACTCCTGGATGGGGAGCAGCAAAGACGACCGCATCAAGGAAATGGGCATTCCCACCAGGTGCCATTCCTTCAAGGACGGTGGCGAAGTCTGCGAATGGTCGGTTCCTCAGCAGGACGGGCGGCAGGACCTGATCGGACTGACCTTCAACGATAAGGGCCAGGTCTGTGCCTGGTCCTATCGCGGATTTTACGGCATGCAGAAAAGCAAGCAGAGCTGCTGAGGCCATGATGGTCAAGGTCAAGATTTGCGGCCTGACGAACGCCGAGGATGCGGCGGTGGCGGTCGAAGCCGGCGCCGATGCGGTGGGGTTTGTGTTCCATAAACAAAGCCCGCGTTGCGCGGAGGCGGCGGTCGTCAGGGCGATCGTGAAGACGCTCCCTCCGTTTGTGCTGCCGATTGGGGTATTCGTCAATGAAGATTCCAAAGTGGTCCGGGATGTGATGGACGGGTGCGGACTGGTCTTGGCGCAACTCCATGGCGATGAAACTGCGGCCTACTGTGAGGCTCTCGGGCGGCCGGTGCTCAAGGCCATTCGTCTTAAGGATCGCCGATCGTTTCTCGCCCTGGCTGAGTTTCAAGGCCGGGCCGGCGTGCGGGGATTTCTCCTCGATGCATTTTCTCCCGAAGCCTATGGAGGCACGGGCCTGGTGGCCGATTGGTCGCTGGCCGCCGAGGCCGTATCAGCCGCCACCATTCTGCTGGCCGGGGGTCTCACGCCTGAAAATGTCTCCCAAGCGATCAACAGGGTTCATCCCTACGGGGTGGATGTCAGCAGCGGAGTCGAAGCAAGTCCGGGCAAGAAACATCACGAGAAGATGCGCGCCTTCGTGCAGGCCGTCAGGCTTGTTTCATCATAGTTCAGCGTTTATACTTTTATTTTTACGAATAGCTGAAGGAACTGATATGGCGATACCAGATCGACATGGGCGGTTCGGACCCTACGGGGGGCGGTATGTGCCTGAGACTCTGATGCCGGCGTTGCTGGAATTGGAAGAAGTCTACCAGCGCACGCGTCGTGACAAGAAGTTTCAAACTGAGTTCAAGCATTACTTGAAAGAATATGTCGGGCGGCCGACGCCGCTCTATTTCGCCCAGCGTCTGACGAAATGCTTGGGCGGAGCGAAGATCTATCTGAAGCGCGAGGACCTCTGCCACACCGGCGCCCACAAGATCAACAATGCCATCGGCCAGGCCCTCCTGGCGAAACGCATGAAGAAACCGCGCCTCATTGCCGAGACGGGCGCGGGGCAGCATGGCGTGGCGACGGCGACGGTGGCGGCCATGTTCGGTCTCGAATGTGAAATTTACATGGGCACCGAGGATATGCAGCGGCAGGCATTGAACGTCTTCCGAATGAGGCTGCTCGGCGCCACGGTCACGGGGGTCGATGCGGGCAGCCGAACGCTGAAGGATGCCATCAGTGAGGCCATGCGAGATTGGACGACCAACGTGCGGACGACCCATTACGTACTGGGCTCCGTGCTCGGCGCGCATCCCTATCCGATGATGATCCGAGATTTTCAGTCGGTGATCGGGCGTGAAGCTCGCAAGCAGATTCTGGCTGCGGAAGGCCGCCTTCCCGATGGCCTCGTCGCCTGTGTGGGCGGCGGAAGCAACGCCATCGGATTGTTCCACGCCTTTGTTCCGGATAAGAAGGTGAAGCTGGTGGGTGTCGAAGCGGGCGGTCTTGGCATCGAGAGTGGGAAACACGCGGCCCGCTTTGCGGGCGGCCGACCCGGCGTGCTTCAGGGTACGATGACCTATTTGCTTCAAGACGACAATGGCCAGGTGAATCTGACCCATTCCGTATCGGCCGGTTTGGACTATGCGGCGGTCGGTCCGGAACATAGCTACCATAAGGAAACGAATCGTGCTCACTACACATCTGTAACCGATGATGAAGCGTTGGCGGCGTTCGATTTGCTCGCGCGAGAAGAAGGAATCATGCCGGCCCTCGAAAGTGCCCACGCCATTGCCGAGGTGGTGAGATCTGCTCCCAAGATGAAGAAAAGCCAAGTCTTGATCGTCAACTTATCCGGGCGCGGGGACAAGGATGTGCAACAGGTGGCCCGGATGAAGGGCGTGTTGCTGTAGCAGGATGTTGAAAATGGCCTCCAGCTTTGTTCTCGCAAGACACTCCCGGCTCATTCACTCGCCGGCGTTCACAAACGTGACGCGCTTTATTCAGCGCGTCGTGAACCTCAGAGGATCGACGTACGGCCATGGGAAAAGAGCCTGTCTCGGCAGGCTCAGGGTGGGCGGGTAAGAAGGGAGTACGCCTCACCTCTTCGCTTGCTGCGGCCGCGCTGGACGGCCGTTTTGAACATCCTGCAAAGATGAGCGGAGGGACTAGCGAAAGGATTGGGTCTATCGATATGAATCGCTTGGATCAGACATTCAGTCGGCTGAGAGAAAAGGGCGAGAAAGCGCTCATTACGTACATCATGGCGGGTGATCCGTCGCTTCAGGACACCGAAGAACTGGTACTTGAATTGGAGCGCGCCGGGGCCGACGTCATCGAACTGGGCGTACCCTTTTCGGATCCGATTGCCGATGGGCCGGTGATTCAAAAGGCGGCGGAACGTGGGCTTCGCAGCGGGACATCTCTGCGAATGATATTGGAATCTGTTCGGCATCTACGGGGCACCACACAAATTCCTATTGTGTTGATGGCCTATTACAACAACATCCATGCCTTCGGGGAGGCGGAATTTTGCCGGAAGGCCGTTGAGGCCGGCGTCGATGGAGTGATCGTTCCAGATATGCCGCCGGACGAGGGGGGGCCATTGCGTGGGCCCGCGGACGAAGCCGGCCTGCATATCATTTTTCTGTTGGCCCCCACCAGCACTTCTGCTCGACGGGCCTACGTCGCAAAGGAGTCCGGCGGATTTGTGTATTATGTTTCCATCACCGGCATCACGGGCGCCAAGCTGAGCGACATCGCGGGAGTGCGTGCAAATGTCGCAAAAATCAGGAAGCACACGAAGCGGCCTGTGGCCGTGGGGTTCGGCGTCGCCACTGCGGAGGATGCAGCCCGGGTATCGAAGGTCGCCGACGGCGTCATCGTGGGCAGCGCCATTGTCCATCGGGTGGGAGAACATGGACAAGATGGCCGGCTCATTCAGGAAGTGGGCGGATTCGTTCGCTCCCTCAAGGCGGCCATGCAACCTGCCTAACGGCAGAGAGAAGACCGGCTCTATATCCTACTGTTTGCGTATTTCCTTTCCGTGGCGGAATCGAAACGTTACCTCCGGGCAACTTCTCGAAATCACTTTTCCCTTCCGAAAATACTGCCGGTCAGCCTATCGTGTACTCACATGAGATGCCCTTCGCGGCATCGACACCTACTAAGCCGCGATTGACGGTTTAACGAGGAGACGTTATGGCCGCTGTGCGTCAAAAGATCAGCCGTGCGAGTCGCGAAAAAACTCCGAAACCCGCCGACCATGTTCCCCTGCGCAAAACGCCGACAGGTAAGGTTGCGGCCGCATCCGAGGATCGCCTGATCCGAACCCTCCAACAACGACTGCTCGAGATGGTGAGCAGCTCTGAAGAAAAATGCCGTTCGCCTATCGGGGTGTCGGCGGCATTCGTGCAATGGTTCTGGCAATTGACGAAGGTCGAGGCGATCGCCATCTACGTGCGTGATGAACAGACGCGGGACATGGCCTGCTTGGCCGAGGCCGGGCGTGGTGATGCGTCCGTGGCCGCGGAATGGCGTAAGGTCCTCATGAGAGCAGAGAAGGAGGCTCGGGTCGCGAGCGGCGACGTGCACGCCTTCCACTTGCATCGAATCGGCCGGATGGAAGGGCTCGTCATAGTCCAAACCGGAGCGTCCCAACCATTGCCCGCGCGCAGGCTCCTGACGGTGCTGAGGACAGTCGAACCTTGGTTGGCCGTGGCCTTGGACCATGCCAGGCTGACGGTCAAATATGCCGCGAAGATCTTGCGCATCCAGCACATGGAACAGGTCAGCGATGTGCTGAACTCCTCGCTAGGCGAAGAGGAGAAGTTGCGACGGGCGTTGGACGCCGCCGTCAGGCTGGTTGAAGCGGAGGCGGGTGCGCTCTTTCTCAAAGCCGACGATGGAACTTTGAAACTGTGTTCGGTGAGTGGAGAGCAAGCCGGTTCCTTGCCCGCGCTCCAATCGCCGATTGCCGCCATGGTGCATCGGACGGGGCAACCGGTGTTGATCAGCAAAGGAGCTCAGGATCCGCGCTTGGTATCCGGGCAGGGGTGGCAGGCCGTCATCCCTGTGGCCTCGCTCGTGTCCGTCCCGATTCGAGCAGGAATCGGTGGCGCAGGTGTGCTGGAGGTCGTCAACAGACGCGGCGGCAAGCCGTTCAGCAACTGGGACGTGCTGGAGCTGGCCAGCCTGTCCAATCAGTTCGGGCTCGCCATCGAAAGCTTTCGCCGAGGAGTAGCGGGAGACTGATTCGAAATAGGCGGGACAGGACTAGCGTTTTTCCGGCGGCATATATTTGATCATATCGGAGGCCAGCTTTGTTGCCAGATCCCGCATGTCCGGGCGGATGAAGAGGTAACTTTCATGTACTTGATGCCGGGCTTTCCACACGATGGCGCCATTGACCGCATCGACGAGCCGCATGGTCAGGCCCACGCGGGCGATATTATCGCCTTCCTCTCTCGTATATTCCCACGCATTGACCTTCACCACCAGCAGTGAATCGGCTCCCAAGGCTTGGCCGATCTTGACGGCGGAAGCCTTGTCCGATTGCCCGGTCGTTTCCATGCGAGAGAAGTAGGTCACCAGCGCATCGAAGGCGTCTTTAGTCGTCTGAAAGGTGTCGGTGACTTGATCCGGGGGGACGACTTTTTCGACGCGTCGGCTCTTGATCAGCACTTTCGCCACGACTTCTTCTACGTCTTCCCGGGCGCTATCGTAATTCCCGGAAATGGGAAGAATGGCCATGGTCTTCGGATAGAATCCCCGCGCCGCCGGCCCTTCCCACATTTCTTGTAACCCGCCGCAACCGGCCAGGAAAGCGGATAGAAAGAGCCCGAAGATGACGGTGACGATGGGGAATGGGCGGTTGGTCATGGCTCGTACAGGGAATGTAGCAGATTGAATCAAAATTGAAAGAATACCTAGAAGGTCAAGGCTATGGACCCGGACGCCAGGGCGGCTTGGTCCTTGAAATCATACCCGCCGGCGATGTCGATCCGCAAGTCAAGGATGCGGAGACCGAAGCCCGCCGTGGGAATGAACGGGGTCTTGGCATCCTGCATGTTTTTAAAGGCTCCGAGCCTGAATGACAGGAGCTCGGACAAGATGGTTTGCTCGGCGCCGAGGCTCAAGACCTGGCTGTAGACGCCGGGGGTGAGCGTATTGTTCTTCGTAATGTCCACATCTGCAGTCAGTGTTAAGGAGTTGTACGGGTTGACGGCGAGCCCGGTCCTCACTTGGGGAAGCAGTTTGAATTTATCTCCGTTGGGCGCATCGAAGGTGGGCGCGTTGATGTCTTTGGCCACGATGCCCATTTTCAACCAGGAGGAAGGCCTGAACATGGCTCCCACGTCGATCCCGAGGGCCGTGGAAATTTTCGCCCGGCCCAGATCTTCAAAGACTCTCACGTCGTCGCTGGCGCCACGAATGTTCGTGGCCCCCGTGTAGGCCGCGCCTTGGATGACCTTGCCGGTTACGCCGATGGAGAACATCCGGTCCATGAACGCGTACGCGTAAGACAGGGCGGCCTGACGAGCCTCCAAGCCGTTCATGGCGAATTGTCCGTTGACGGTCAGGTTGGCGCCGTTATTCGTGAATCCGACAGGACTGCGAAGAAATCCACCGGACGTGGCGACATCGGACACGTTGAATCCCAACGCATGTTCGCCGAAGTTGCCCTTTACGTAGAAGCCGCCGGAGGCGGCGGCCGTCAAGTTGGTTCCCGGCCGGTTGATCCGATCGACCAACTGCTGAACGCGGGCGAGGTTGCCGGCGGAGGTGTCGTTCAAATTCAGATTGTTGATGTCCTTGAGCGCGTCGAAGACATCGCCGCGATCGACCACCTGACCGCTCCCCTGGATACGAATGTCGAACTTCTTGCTCATGGCCATGCCGGCGGGATTCCAGTAGGTCGCGAGTGAATCGGTGGTGGTCGCCACGCCGGCTCCGCCCATGCCCATCTGGCGTGAGCCGACAAAGACGAACTCCACGGCAGCCGCTTGGAGTGGGACGAGAACGGCCAGAAACGCAGCGACGGTTCGAATGCAGAACATCATCTTCTTCATAGGGGGTGCCTGATGCCAAGTCAGCGCCGTCGAGGGGCCAGTCTACGGAAAGATTCGAGAGGCGTCAAGAAATCGCGGTCATGGTTCCCGCCGCGCGCAGGTCGCTCGAGCGGGCTGTACAGTCTCCTCGGCCGGCGACTATTGAGACACGATCATTCCGTCCTGCATGGACACAATCCGGTCGGCATGGGCAGAGAGCTTGTCGTTGTGGGTCACGATGACGAAGGTGGTGCCTCGGGAGCGGTTGAGCTGGCGGAGAAGAGTGAAGAGGGCATCTCCCGTGTGGCTATCGAGGTTGCCGGTCGGCTCATCGGCCAGCACGAGGTCCGGTTGCTGCATCAACGCGCGCGCGACCGACACTCGTTGTTGCTCGCCTCCGGAGAGCTCGCCGGGCTTGTGGTGCAGGCGTTCGCCCAGGCCCACCTCCCGCAGCAGCTTCGTGGCTTCGCCTGCGACATCCGCCAAATCCCGTTTCTGAATCATAGCGGGCAGACAGGCGTTTTCCAGGGCCGTGAATTCCGGAAGCAGATGGTGAAATTGAAATACGAATCCGACCCGTTTATTCCGGAACTCCGCCTGCTGTTGTTCATTGAGTTGAAAAAGATCCTGCCCTTCGAACGACACCGTGCCCTTCGTCGGACGATCCAATGTGCCGAGAATCTGGAGCAGGGTGCTTTTACCGGCTCCGGACGCTCCCATGATGGCGATCAGTTCGCCGCGCTGAATGCGGAGGTTGATGTTGTTGAGCACCACCAATTCACGCCCCCCCATGGGGAAGGACTTGTGGAGGCCGGTGACGTCAATCATGTGTGAACCGCAATGTGGGGTAATCAGTGTTCACTTTTCAATGCTCGGAGTGTTTCAGTCTTCAGGTTTCGTTACTCGTATCGCAAGGCCGCAGCCGGGTCGAGTTTGGCTGCCTGGAGCGACGGGTAGAGGGTCGCGACAAAGCTGATCAGAATGGCCGATCCTGCCACCAGCAATACATCAGACCCCATCACGTGGACCGGGATCCGGGAAATGTAATAGACGGTCGGATCGAACGTCCAAAACGTCTGGATCAGCCAGAGGAACGCATAACCCAGCGGGACCCCGATCGCGGCGCCGGAACAGCCGATGATCAGTCCGTTGAGCATGAAAATACGCATGATGCCTTTGCGGGTCGCTCCCATGGCCTTGAGAATGGCGATCTCGCGCTGTTTTTCGGTCACGATCATGGTGAGCGTACTGACGATATTGAAGGAGGCTACGATCGTGATCAGCACCAGCAAGAGGAACATCATGGTCTTTTCAAGTTTCAGCGCGGAGAAGAGGTTCCGATTCATCTGCATCCAGTCCCTGGCCCAAAAGGAAAACCCGAGGCTCTGTTCGATCGTGCGGGCAATGTCCGCCGCGCGGAACACATCGGTCACCTTGACCTCGATACCGGTGACGCCGGCGCCCATATTAAAGAATTTCTGCGCTTCGCCCAACTCGATGTACGCGAGGGAAGAGTCGTACTCATACATGCCGGATTGAAAAAGACCCACCACGACGAACTGCCGGATTTTCGGCGTCATGCTGGCGCCCGTCACCGGGCCGACCGGGGACACCACATTCAATGTGTCGCCGGTGAAGACGCCCAGCCGCATGGACAGTTCTTTTCCCAAAATGATGCCCGGCCGCATGGCCTGGTCGGGTCCGTTGGGCTCGCGTTCCTTTTCGGGAATGGTGACCTTGACCGGCCGTGACAAGTCATCCAGGTTTCCACCCACGAGGTTATGTGCCAGCTCCGTCACGGTGCCTTCACGGGCCGGATCGATTCCTCGAAGAATAATGCCCTGCACGCCCGATGAAGACGTCAGAAGTACCTGGCGGAAGATGAAGGGGGTGGCGGCCACGACATCGGGAACGCCCGTGACCTTTTTCACCTGCTCCTCGTAGTCCACCATCGTCTCTTTCATACGGTCATTCACCAAGATGTGCGCCGTCGTGCCGAGAATCTTGGCCTGAATATCTTCCTTGAATCCGGTCATGATGCCGACCGTGCCGATCAAGGCCGCGACGCCGAGCGTAATGCCGGCGATGGACACGATCGTATTGAAGGAAATGGTGCGGTTGCGCCGTTTGGCGCGCAGGTAGCGCAAACCGATGAAAATCTCATAGGGAAGCGCCACGCCTACTTCTCCGGCCTGAGCTGCGGGAAGAGAATGACATCCCGGATGGAGGCCTGATTCGTGAAGAGCATGACGAGGCGATCGATCCCGATGCCTTCACCGGCGGTCGGCGGCATGCCGTATTCAAGGGCGCGCAAAAAATCTTCGTCGACCCGGTGGGCCTCTTCGTCGCCCGCTTCATGCTGCGCCGCTTGGGCCTCGAAGCGCTCGCGCTGATCGAGCGGATCATTCAACTCGGAGAAGGCGTTGGCGATTTCACGGCCCGCAATGTAGAGTTCGAAGCGATCGGTCAGCGAAGGATCGGCATCCTTCCGGCGCGCGAGCGGCGAAATCTCGATCGGATAGTCCGTGATGAACGTCGGTTGCTGCAAATGCGGCTCGACGGTTTCCTCGAAGATCTCGTTGAGAATGTTCACCAACGAATCGTGGGGGGCGACTTCGACGCCCAGGCGCTGGGCCGCAGCCAGTGCTTCATCCCGATTCGTGAGGACGGAAGGCGGCAGGTTATTCACTTCCAGAATCGCTTGATGGTACGACCA
This sequence comes from Nitrospira sp., assembly GCA_021323395.1. Lineage (GTDB taxonomy): Bacteria > Nitrospirota > Nitrospiria > Nitrospirales > Nitrospiraceae > Nitrospira_A. Next base: position 24,122 of record JAJONL010000002.1, on the reverse strand, counting down.
GCAGCGCCAGGGCGAAGCGAGATTGATCTGCATACCCTGATAGTCGATGGTGGTCGTACCGAGAATGTCCCGCGCCAGCCGGCTGATGAGGGTTTCCGTTAACCGAATGAGGTCCTGATAGTCGGCATAGGCGACGTAGAACTCCAACATCGTGAACTCGGGATTGTGAATCGTCGAGATGCCTTCGTTGCGGAAGTTACGGTTGATCTCGAATACGCGCGGAAAGCCGCCCACGATCAGCCGCTTGAGATAGAGCTCCGGCGCGATGCGGAGATAGAGATCGGTCGCCAATGCATTGTGATGGGTCACGAAGGGCTTCGCCGCCGCCCCGCCGGGAATCGGGTGCATCATGGGAGTTTCCACTTCCAGAAACCCGCGTTCGATCAAAAACGCGCGGATGCCCGAAATGATCCGACTCCTCAGGGCAAAAATCTGGTGGACCTGCGGATTGGCGATGAGATCCACATAGCGCTGCCGGTACCGGGTCTCGACGTCGGTGAGCCCATGCCACTTTTCCGGAAGGGGACGGAGCGCTTTGCTGAGGAACGTGAGGGTTTTGACATCGACCGTAAACTCGTTGGTCTTCGTGCGAAACAGAATGCCGGTGATCCCGATCCAGTCCCCGAGATCCAACCCCTCGGAAATCTGATGGGCCTGTTCGCCGAGTGTATCCTTCTTGAGGTAGACCTGCAGGCGGTCCGACCCATCTTGCAGGACCGCGAAGGCCGCCTTCCCGAATCGGCGCAGGCCGACCACGCGCCCTGCGATGGTGCAGCCGATCTTCTCCTGCTCGAGCATCTCTTTGGTTTTGTCCCCGTGCAGGCGGGTCAGCTCTCCGGCGCGATCTTTGACCTCAAAGCGTGTGCCATACGGCTGCACCCCTTGCTGCTTGAGCTGATCGAGTTTCTTGATGCGTTGTTGGCGTTGATCGTTGAGTTCATCCATGATCATGCGGAGCGTATGGCTAATGGCGAATAGCTGATAGCGAGAGATATAAGAGCCAATGGCTTATGACCGATGGCTGATAGTTCGGAGCCGGAGACCGGTGACCCTGCTCATTCCGGGCCAAACACTCTTGCTCCCCTCCATCAGCTATCAGCTCTCACTTTCCCTCCATCATCTGCCATACGCCATCAGCTCCCTTTCCTTACAGGTCGTCGTCTTTCAGGGCGTCCGCTTCCGGGGCTTTCCCGCCGGTCAGTTTTTTCTGGAGATAGGCTTCGATGAAACCGTCCAGGTCGCCGTCCATCACGGCGGACACCTGGCCGACTTCATATCCTGTCCGGTGATCTTTGACCAACTGGTAAGGCTGGAAGACGTACGAGCGGATTTGACTGCCCCAGGCGATGTCTTTTTTCTCGCCGACAATGGCATTGAATTCGGCTTCTTTTTTTCGCTGTTCTACTTCGAACAGGCGGGCCTTCAAAATCTTCATGGCGCCATTGCGATTCTGTAGTTGCGACCGTTCGTTCTGACATTGCACCACGATATTCGTCGGAATGTGGGTGATGCGAATCGCAGTCTCGACCTTGTTCACGTTCTGACCACCGGCGCCGCCGGCGCGAAAGGTATCGATCCGGAGATCTTTCTCGTCGATTACCACCTGGACATCATCATCCAATTCCGGATACACGAAGACCGAGGCGAAAGAGGTATGTCGCCGCTTATTGGCATCAAACGGGGAGATGCGCACGAGCCGGTGAACCCCGGCTTCCGCCTTGAGGAAACCGTAGGCATAGGGGCCGGTCACGGACAGAGTGGCGCTCTTGATACCGGCTTCATCTCCCGCGAGGAGATCGAGCGTTTCGACTTTGAAGCCCTTTCGCTCGGCCCACCGCACATACATGCGCAGGAGCATCTGCGCCCAATCCTGCGACTCCGTTCCGCCGGCGCCCGGATGAATCGCAAAGATCGCATTGCTGGCATCCAACTCACCGGACAGCAGCAGTTCAATGCGGAACTGCGCGACGGCCTTTTCGAATTGCGCGAGTTCGCCGGTCAGTTCCTGTTCGAACCCCGCGTCGCCTGATTCCATGGCGAGATCGAGCAGGGCCTCAATGTCGCTCTGTCGACGTTCGGTCTCTCGCCAGCGGTTCAATTCCCGATCGAGGGTCGCCTTGCGGCGATTCACTTTGGCGGCAGCCTGCGTATCTTTCCAGAAGTCCGGTTGGGAGGTCTTCGCCTCGATGTCATTGAGTTCAGCGGTCATCCGAGCCAGGTCAAAGGTGCCCCCGTAAGTGAGCCAACTGCTCTCCGAGACTGCGTACACGGGTCGGGACATCTTCCATCATGGCGCGTTCCTTTCTCTATCAGGCTGCTCGACCGGCCGGTTCACCTCCGGCCGGTTCGGTATCGTGGGAAAAAAACCCGGTCAGGCACAAAAGCGCGGTGAGTATAACACAGGCATAAGCAAAGAGATCACCGTATCGCGCGTAAAAGGTCGGTTGATGGCCGACGGTGATGGTCTGCGTCAGGGCTTCCTGCGTGAAGATGGAAGACTGTTGCAAGATGCGGCCATAGGGATCGATGAAACCGGAAATGCCTGTGTTGGCCGCCCGCGCGAACGCGACGCGATTTTCCACTGCGCGAAAGACCACCATGCCGAAATGCTGATAGGGCGCGGACGAAGGTCCGAACCAGGCATCATTGGTGATCGTGACCATGAAGTCCGCGCCGTTCGCAGCGAACTGCCGTACCAGATTCGGGAAAATGACTTCGTAGCAAATGACCACGCCGAACTTCACATGAAAATCCGGGACGGTCGCGGCCGCCACCATCGGGGGCGCCTTCTCGCGCGGTTTGTACATCAACAAGGTCGATCCGGGACCCGCCTCAAAGTCGCCGATCCCCTCCACCAGCTTATCGAGGAAGAACAAGAGGGAGTGATGGAAGGGAATGTATTCGCCGAACGGGACGAGATGTTGCTTGTCGTAACGCCCGAGAATCTGACCGTCCGTGGCGAGGAGATAGGCACTGTTCAGCAGGAAGGGGCGCCCGTCGGGATGCCGACGCAAGGCCGGGCTGCCAAAGAGCAGGGGTGCGCCGGCACGGTGTGCCATACCGTTCACGACCGCGCGATACTGTGGTTCCATTTCAAAGACGAAGGGTGTCGCCGCTTCCGGCCAGATGATGAGATCCAGGTCATCGCCCAATCCGGCGGTGAGACGATCGTAGCGTGCCATTGTTTCCTGCCGGAAGGCGACATCCCATTTTTGTGCCTGTTCGACGTTGGGTTGGACGACGCCAATGGACAGGGTCCGGGTGGGAGTATGGTCGGCGGTCGCCAATAACGTGGTGCCATACAGCAGCGCCACGCCGAATCCTGCCCCGGCGGCAACGAAAGAAGGCCAGGGAAACGAGCGAATTTGGAACCCGCGATAGGCTTTGATGCTCCAGATGATCGTTTCCGCGAGCGCCGCATTCACGAGCACGAGCAGAAAAGAAACGCCGTACACCCCGAAATGGTCGGCCAGCTGAATGATCGGCAGCCACTGGTATTGGGAATATCCAAATAGCGCCCAGGGCAGGCCCGAGAGAAAGTAGGTACGGATCAGTTCCAACGTGACCCAGAGAAAGGGCGCGGGAAGAAACCCGAGCGTCGGGAAGGCGGTTCTGATCCAGGAGAGTCCGCCGGCGTAGATAGCTACATAAAGACCCAGATACACCGTCAACAACAGCATGACCAGCGCCGCGATCGGGAGTGGCACCTTGCCGTACATGTTCATGGCAGTAATGACCCAGAACATGGAACCGGTGAAGGCGAGAGTCCCCGCAAGCCATCCAAAGCGGAAGGCGCGACCAGGCGCGACATATTCCACCGCAATGTGGAGCGGCACCAGCGCGACCCATGCCAGTGCGCCGAGGTCGAAGGCCGGAAATGACAGGGGATAGAGGAGACCGCTCGCGCAGGCAAGCAGGATGAGGCGTGCGCGGCAGATGGTCATTGCTCGTAACTTAACGAAAGATCGGAAGAGATTCAACCGTGCCCTGCCGAACTGCCGCGGCGCCGGTGGAGAGTCAGATCACGTTTCGTGGCTCAATCGAGCGAATTCGCTGGAAAGGTCGGCAGCACTTACCTATCTTCTTGCGGGAGGTCCGCCGAAGGAACCGCTTCCGCTGGACGCGCCGGAAGCAGCGCGTGATCGGGGTTGCGGCGTGGCCATGCCTTTCGGTTGGATCGGCCACAGCGAACAGCATTCTCCTTCGCTGCCGAATGGACGATCGGCGGCATCCCGCGCCCACATTCATCTCTTCCTGTATTGACCGCATTTTGACCGAAGCGTAGACTGATTCAGGACTCGGTGCCGTCCTTTACGCAGGTGGTCGCATGGTCTTCCGTGGCGAATATGACCGCCGCTCCGACCAAGCCAGTCTTGCCTGTTCAGTTGCCATATGTTCGACTCCTCAGCACCCACATAAGCGAAACTCAACACATTCCTCTTCCCTCCCCGTAGCAACGCCAAACGATCCGGGTAAAAGCGCGCCCGCACGTCCTATGCGTCAGAGCGCGAGCGGTATCCGGACAGTCAGCCTCGGTGGGCTTTCTCACGATCCTGCTCACCGTTGTCCGTTCATCTTACGCCAGAGGAGGTCGTCTTTATGAACAGACGTCAGGAAGGTTGTAGTGACGGATTCAGACGCGATGGCACCCTGCCTGTTTGCCGCGCGCCGAACTACCCGAGGCAGGGAGGAGGGCGTAATGGGACGAAAATTTGACCACGTTGATGTCATGACGGCCGTCGGATTGGTCGCCACCTTGTTTGGAGGATATCTCATTGTCAGTGCCGCGGACGGATTTTGGCAGATTTCTTCAGTCGGCGTCATGACCACTGCCACAGTCAGCAGCGAGCCATCCAACGGGATGGAGTACTTACAACCGGTGCTGGGTCAGGCCATTCTTCAAGATATTCTGCTCGATCGCCATGCGGGGACAGCAGTATCAGCCTCCGCGATGGAACTGAATCGCGCCGTCGGTGAATATCAGCGGATATCTTCCGACCTGTTGAGTCCGCTGGTGTTGGCGGAATTATCGGCGTTTGGACAGGAAGCCGACCACCAGGCTCGTATGCAGTTCGTCATGGGCAAAGCCGTTGTGAATCAAACCCGCCGCGGCATCCGGAACGGAATTCTTTCTGCTGATCAGTATGCCAGCGATTTCAACAGCAATCTGATCCGCACTGCCGAACTGATGGGGCAACGCATGCATGATCAATTCGAGGCGACCAGGCAGGGGACGCTCGGCCGGTCTATTGTCGAAGCGTCCCAAGAGGAGGATCGTCTCGCGACCGCCGTGCAGGAGCGGATCGGCAGGGCGGTCGTGCAGGTCACGCGGGCGCAGGAATTTTATGGAGTTGCGAAAGCTACAGAGCAGGCTCAACTCGCCAGTGCGGCCATGGCGGCGCTCCGGACAGAAGCCTCGACAGAACAACAGTTAGCCCGGTTAGAGGAGATGCCGGCTGAACGCCCCCGAGTCGCATATCACACGACCGCGTCGGCCGATGTCTCTCGGGGATCCTTGATCCTGGCCTGTCTGGCGTTGATTACTCTGTTCTTCGGTGGCCTGGCGTTCGGCACCCGAAGGAGCGACGTCGAGAGCATTCCGATTTGGAAACTCGAGACACTCTTGCAGTTGCATCGTTCCGGCAGATAACCGACCACCCTGGGAGTCGAGTGGGTGACTCCCAGGGCCGTCATAGGAGGTCGATCATGTCCTGGGAAAACTGGGTCGTGGCAATCGGGCTCGGCGCCCTTCTCATGATGTTCTTCGTGTTGATGGAGTTGTTCTTTGCGGGGGGGCGACATCCGATAGACCATTCACATCGAAAATAAGAGGGTCGGCGAGCGAGTCTCGCGATTGAAGGCTTAGTTCAGACAGGACCACAACCCGGGAAGCATGACCTTCGCCATGGCTTTGAGTTCGGATTCCGATTGCGGAGGCACGTCTGCCAGCGCGATGCCGAATTCTTTACCTTTCGCCCATCGTACGGTGCCTCGTCGAATCATCATGGGAATGTCCGGCGCTGGTTGAATGACAATGACGACCAGTTCCATCCCGACCGTGACCAGCTCTGGACCTCGAATACGCCCGCCTGAGGTCGTGATATCTTCGGTGACGCCAATCGTTTGAAAGGTTCCATTGGAATAATAAATGGGGCATTGCGCCGGAATGCGGCGGGCTTCACGCTCACGATAGGCTGAATTCATCGTGACGGGGTTCCTTTCATCAGCTCTCGAAGGCCGGTGGCCCGCGGCCATTTGTAAAGTGAGGCGCCACGGAACTGCCTGTATTGTGCCAATACCATGACGCCGGCCATCATCCCCCCGGCCGTATCGCTTAAGAGATCTTGCAGCGAGGTTTCGCGACCCGGGGCGAATCCTTGTGCCACTTCCGTCCACAACCCAAACACCGTCGTCAGCAGGATGCCGCACAGCAGGGCATAGCGGAGGGGCCAACCGCGCCGACAGAAGCCGTGAATGGCCAACCACGTCAGCATCCCATAGGCGGGTACGTGCGCCCAATCCCGCCAGCTCTCCGGCACGAACGAGATCAGCGCGCCGGCAAATCCGGCGCCCGGAGACGCGACGGCGAGACCGGTCAGCAAGAGCATGTAGCCGAGAATGGCTGAGACCGCGAGAACCATGTATGAGATCCTTTCGGTGGGACCCTGTGACCTTGCGCAGAGTACTGCGCCCCGTTTCAGAGCCGCCATTCGTCATTCGGTCGAGGGGCTAGTGCTTTTGAGGGGCCGTGGGAGTTTCTGATGGGGATCGGCGGGGAACACGCAGCCGGAAGGCCGGCAGATGATCACGTCTTTTTTTCGGGTTTCTGGTGTCGCCACTGTTCCGGAACGGATGAGTGAGCTTGATAAGCCTGACCGAATCCCAGTACGAGGTGGGCATCCCGCATGCGTAGTTCCCACAGGGAGAAATCCCCGAATCCGAACATCATTTGTGACTGTGGAAACTTCGCCACGTAACGCTGTTTAACGGATTCGTAGGAGGCATCGGTGGGCGACAGAATCAGGGCGTCGCCTTGCAAATTGAAACGTTGCAACGCCAACGGATTCTTGGCCGGCTTGTCCGGCTCGGCAATAAACAGGCTGACGCGTGGATCCGCCGTGAGGTGTTGCGTGTGCAATGCCAACCGACTGAGATGAAGATACACGCGTGACCAGTCGTTCCCGAATAGATAGGGAACATGAGAGCCAAACGGATGGCCGTCCCGCAGGGTCAGTAAGACGCCTGTGCGTACCTCATCAGCCAACTTTTTCCAAGCCGCCCGGACCTCTTCATCCGACAGGTCATCCGATAGGGACATACACTCTCCGCGTAAGGACATTGTAGCGGCTCTTCGGTAATTGTCCAGACTTCACGGTCCCAACCTCATGTGTCGCATCGACCGCCGGGGTTCAATCCTCCGGCCGGACGATTCGGCCTTTGCGTCGAGCGGAGCGACAAGGTAACATGGGCCCACGTTGGAGCATGGCCGGGAGACGGATAGAAAGGGAGACACACAATGACACAGATGCGGCGCGGACTGATGCTGGCGGGACTCTGTATGGTGATGGGGTGGAACGGTTGCGGTGGGAAACAAGCAGAAATCAAGGAAGAACGGTTGACCGTCGGCCGTGTGCAAGGCGAAGTCAAAGTGGGGATGTCGGCCGCGCATGTGGCGGAACTCCTGGGCTCTCCGAATATCGTGACCACCGACGATAAACGCCGTGAAGTCTGGATTTACGATAAGGTATCCACTGATCGCGTCGATACAGCAAGTTCCTCCTATGCCGGCCTGATCATCCTGGGAACCAATGCCAGCGACCGTTCAAGTTCCCAGCGGCAGCGCACCCTCACCATCATCATCAAATATGACGAAGAGAAGAAGGTCCGGGACTTTGCCTATAATTCCACACAATTCTGACAGGCCGGATCGACCGGCGACGGACCTGCTCGTGGGCATTGTGCTGAGTCTGGCATTGCCTCTTCTCGCGACCGGCTGCCTGCGGCAGCCGACACAGCCGGCGGAGTTATTCCAGCTGACGCCGGAGAGTACTGCCAACCGGGCGATGCAAACCCGGTTTTTTGACACGGCCAATGATAAGGAGCTGTTGTCGGCATCGGCGGCCGCGTTGCAGGATCTGGGCTTTCAAGTGGAGGAAAGTGTGCGGGAAGTTGGTTTTCTTCGCGCCGCCAAGGAACGCAGCGCGCGCGAGTATGGTCAATATCTCAACCGGATTTTTGTCTGGCTCCTCTCGCTCGGACACCTCATCATGCCGGTGGACTTGCATCAGAAGGTTGCCGCGACGATTGTGACACGTCCGTTGAACCAGGACGGCACCCGTCGGGAGGTTCGGATCATGTTTTATCGGGCGCTCTGGAAGGGGGAAGGGCAGGCCGATCGCAATTATATCCCGCCGGGCGAACAAAAAATGGAAATGATCCGCGATCCGGAAATTTACCAGCAATTTTTCGCGAAGCTGTCGAAGGCCGTGTTCTTGGAGCCGCACACGATTTAACTGCGAGGAACCATGAGTCTGACACAAGTGTCTGGGACTGGAGTGTTTCTGCTGTGCCTGATGCTGTACGGCTGCACGGCGCCGGAACCGCGCAAAGAACTCTTTACTCCGACCGATGCCCAGATGAAAATCCGAAGCGCCCAAAGCCGCGCCTTCGAAGTCAAGGACCGCACGGTCGCCATGCGCGGCGTGATTGCGGCGCTGCAAGACTTGGGGTTCATCATCGAGCGCGCCAATGAACCGCTGGGACTGGTGACCGCGGCCAGGTTCGCCGAGCCGAACTACTATGACGTGCTCGGCGTGACGGTCACCGTGCGTCCACAAGAGGAGGGGAAGACGCTGATTCGGGCGAATGCCATCTATAACAACAAGCCCATCGAAGACCCCAAGGTCTATCAGAACTTTTTTGCATCGGTGGAACGCTCATTGTTTCTGACGAAGGATTAGGGCGTGACGACGAGGTCCGTCCGGGTCATCTGCCGGTTGTCCCGCTTTCCCAGGAGCCTGTTCCTGGCCGGCCTCCTCGCCTTCGCAGGCGCAGCGAGCGGCTGCTCGCCCTATGAATGGCGCCACGAGAACCAATGGGAGTCGCGCGACCAGATCTGGTTGTCCGAAGCCAGTCAGGTGAAGGTGCGTGCGGCTCAAAGCCGGGTGTTCGATACGACGGATCGCCCCAAAACCATTCAGGCGGTGGTCGCGACATTTCAAGATCTCGGGTTCGCCGTGGAAGTCTTGGATGAAGAACTCGGCATTGTCTCCGGCAAGAAGTTCGACGATTATGAAGGGCCACAATGGGGCGACCCCTCTTATTATGTGTACCGGGATGACGGCCTGCTGATCCTCACCAGGCAGTTTCGCAGTTGGGGAGCCTTCTACCACCGGAGCGATCTCGTCCGCCTCACCGCCACCGTTCGGCCGCGCGGAGAGAAACAGCTCGTGGTCCGCGCCAGCGCGCAATATTATCTCAAGGCCATCGAATCGCCGGAGCCCTACCAACAGTTCTTTCGCACGCTGGAGCAGGCGCTGTTCATACAGGCCAATGCCGGTCCGTAACCGCTTCCAACTCGGCATTCACGCGCTGAGCCAGCGGCAGGGTGAGATAAAATCGGCTGCCCTGTCCCAGCACACTCTCCACCCAGATGCGGCCCTGTTGTAGCTCCACAAAGTGCTTCGCAATCGCCAGCCCCAGACCGGCCCCGCGCACATCGCCATGGGACGAGGTCCCCCGATAAAACTTCTCAAACACGTGCGGTACTTCTTCCGGCGGGATCCCGCAGCCCGTATCGGCCACGCAGAGTCGGACGAATCCGGCTTCCCCGGCCTCGATGTCGAGCCGCACCTCGCCGCCGGCAGGTGTGAACTTGCAGGCATTCTGAATGAGGTTGGTCAGGACCTGCATGAGTTTGTCCGGATCCCCGAACACCGATAGGTCTTTGTCCGCGGCGGTCGTTCGTAGGGAAAGATGTTTCTCTCGTGCCAGCATGTGAAGATTGTCCACGACCGTTTCGGCCAAGTCGGCGATCGCCACTGTCTTGGAGGCGAGCCGCATGGTCCCGGCCTCGATTTTGGACAGGTCCAACAGGTCGTTAATCATCCGAACCAGCCGACCGATGTTGCTCTTGATTCGGTCGAGATACCTCCGCTGTTTGTCGGTGAGCGGTCCGCCGATGCAGTCCAGCAGATTGTCGACGAAGCCGCCGATGGCCGCCAGCGGTGTTCGCAGGTCATGGGAGACGATCGACACAAATTCGGACTTCCGCAGGCTGAGTTCGCGGAGTTCCCTGTTGGTGGTTTCCAGCTTCGAATAGAGCTGTTGCAGCTGAGTCGCCTTGGCTTCGAGTTCTCGTTCCTGACTATGAATCCGCAATTGATTTTTGATCCTGGCCAGGAGTTCTTCCTCGTTGAAGGGCTTGCTCACATAGTCGTCCGCTCCCGCCTCCAGGCTCTCCACGCGTGCGTCGGTTCCCGCTCGAGCCGTGAGTAAAATAACCGGCGTCGCGCTCAGGACGTCATCGCAACGAATCGCCTTCAACAAATCATGTCCGGTCATGATGGGCATCATGATATCCGCCACCACCAGGGCCGGCGGCAGCCGCCGGGCCTTCTGTAATGCGTCATCTCCGTCACCGGCGGTGATCACCCGATACTCGTCGGCCAACAAGCGCGTGAGATAGGCCCGCATATCGGCATTGTCATCCACCACCAGAACCATAGGCCGGTCACCATCTGCCGCGTCTCGCATCGATTCCGGCTCTCCATCGGTCGCCGGGTCTTTCCCGTAGGGAAGAGGCACCGGCGCCTCCGCTTCGTCGATGGCAACGAGGGGAAGGGCCTCCACGTCACCTCGCGGCAGGGTCACGGTAAACGTCGATCCTTCCCCGATCGTGCTCTGCGCGGCGATCCGTCCGCCATGGAGCGTCACGATTTCCTTTGCCAGCGCCAACCCGATTCCGCTGCCTTCAAATCGTCTCGTGGCCTGGCCCTCCACTTGAGTAAATCGGTCGAAAATACGATCGAGCTGATTTTCGGGAATGCCGATTCCGTTATCCCGGATGGTGATGGTGACCTCTGTGTGCTCGGACGCCAGCGCCATCCACACCTTGCCCTCTTCAGGATCGCTGAATTTGAAGGCATTGATGAGCAAGTTCGAGAGGACCTTGGTCATCTTGCGGACATCGACCAGCGCCGGCACGGGGCTGGTCGTCCCGTCAATAAAGATTCGCTGCCGCTCAGACGATTCAAAATTGGCCGCCACGTTTCTCATCAAGGCGGCCAGATCGACGCAGGCAGTGCGCAGATCGGCGCGCCCGCTTTCGAACCGGGCGAGCTCCAGCAGCTCATTGATGAGGAACAACAAACGCGACGTGTTCCGCAGGCCCGACCGCACGACGGCCTCTGATTCTTTTGGCAACGGAGTTTTCAACAGGGTGGTGAACGCGCCGAGGCTGAGCGTGAGGGGTGTGCGAAGTTCGTGGTTGATATTGGCAAAAAATTGATCCTTCAAGCGATCGAGTTCCAAGAGTTTGTTATGGGACAGTTCCAGTTCTTCCCTGGCCCGACGTTCGGCCAGCCGCGCCTTGAATTCCGCGACCTGCAAGCTTTCGTAGAGGTAGACGGAGAAGAGACAGGCCACGCAGGTCCAAAGGAGGAAGAAAGAATTCTGCAATGCGGCAGCGGCTGCTCCGGCAGGCAGCGGCTGGAGGAGATTGATCCCATAGTAATAGAGGAGGGTAGTGGCTTGGGCTGCCACATGACTGGTCCAGGAGACCGGGACGATCACCGCCGCCGCGAGGAAGACCAGATTCAAGCCATTGTAATAGGCGGAGGTAAAACCTCCCAAGTGCACCGTCATCTGCGCGATGCACAAATTGCCGATCAGCACCCATAGGATCAGCGCCACCTGCGGAGGTGCCGCGGAACGGCGTCGCACCAGGGTGAAGAACACCAGGAGAAAGCCCATCTCCAGGATGAGCCGGATCGTGAGGAGCGTCGGCAGATGGTCCCGATAGAACAGCAGGTCTGAGAGGAGAAAGACGGGATTGGCCGCCAGGCCGAGGTAATAGAGGGTGCGCAGGCGGTCTCTCGCGAACGCCTGTCGCCATGCATCGTAGGATGACGAATCAAGGTCTTCAGGAGACATGGCTGGTCCTCGTGGGGATAGAAATCGTAAGCGACAGGGCGGCGAGGATCATCTGAAAGAGAGGCAGGTCGGCCATCGAGTCCCCCCCGAGGTGCCGAAGTCGGGAAAAGGCTACTCCTTCAGGACAAGAACCGCAAATGTAATCCGAGGGCAGGGATGGAGGTGAAGCTTGAATTCTGCGCAGTTCGCTCCATGCGCCATCAGATCCTCATCCTCGAGGTGGATTGGCCCCCACGTTCCGTCAAGCGAGCCAGTCCAGGTGGTGCCGCCTGCGAGAGCAACAACTAGCGATTGTCGTCCTTCGTGGGAAAGGCTATGCTGCCGCCGCCTGACCAGGGTTGAGTAAGAGGAGCGACGTGGCTGTTCCCGCATTGACGGCCATCATCCAGCATCACCTCGACATGAAGATGACAGGAGATCGCCCATGGAACAGTCCACACTCGCCGATGTGTTCGACGCCCACGTGGCGCATGAATTTGTCGACAAGAACGTCGAGGCGACCATGCAAACGATGACGGCGGAACCCTATCTGCTCCATCTGCCGACGCTCACAGGGGGGGACGGCCATCAGTCCGTACGCCATTTTTATGAGCAGATGTTCGTGGGCAAATGGCCGGCCGATACCAGGGTGGTTCGGCTTTCTCGAACAGTCGGCAGTGATCAGGTCGTGGACGAACTCCTCATCAGCTTTACGCAATGATGTGCCGCTGGAGTTCATGTTGCCAGGGATTCCTCCAACCGGCAAGCCGGTTGAATTGCCAACCGTCGTCGTCATGAAGTTTGAAAGTGGGAAGATTGCTCACGAGCATATCTACCGGGATCAAGGATCCCTCCTCGCTCAAGTCGGGCTGTTGGACCCCAGGCTCGTGCCGGTCATCGGTGCTCACCAAGCGGCCGCGCTGCGCGCCAAACATACCAAGTAGACCATTGACTCGTACGTCTGAAGAAGGTTTCCCGATGCGTGCCGTTTTGCCTGCTTGACACCATTACAAGGTCGGCCTAGCCTGGGGGACGATCGCACTATCCATTCTTCAACTAGGAGGTCACCATGTCTGTCGCACGCGTCACGGAAATCATCGCCGCATCGCCGAAGAGCTTTGAGGACGCCGTATTAGTGGGGGTGGCTCGCGCTAATAAAACGCTTCAGAATGTGAAGAGCGCCTGGATCGAAGATCAAAAGGTCGAGATCGTAGACGGAAAAATCACGGAATTCCGTGTGGCGCTGAAAGTCACGTTCGTCCTGAAAGACTAGGGGAGCATCATGAAGAATGTGGAGATGACCGTCGAGGGGACCCAGCTGACCATCAAGGTGGATCTCTCGAAGGAGTTCGGGCCGTCGGCGTCAGGCAAGACCATTATCATCGCCTCGACGGAGGGTAATGTCACCCTCCCGGAGCGGGAGGAAAAAATCGGACTGAATGTCTACCGGAAAAAATGACGCGCGGCGCGATGGATGTTCCGCCGCCGGTTCAGGGCGGGGAATACTCTGGTGGATGAGGAAACGGCACGCCGGTCGTCTGGCCTGGATTTTTGACATGTAGAGTAGGACAATGTCGACCGAGGAAGTGGAACGGTTGACGAGTTTCCACTGGTTCATTGACTGCCATGTCCATGACCACACACGCCCTCACTGAGCCTCTCCCTCCAGCTATCCTCATTGTCGATGACGATTCCGACATCGCACTCGTTCTCCATGATCTGCTGGATCACGCCGGCTACCGCGTGCAGGTAGCCGGAACCGGAGCGGAGGCGCTGGCGAAGGCCAAAGCCGATTCGTTTGCGGCGGTGCTGCTGGACCTGATGTTGCCGGACATGGACGGTCTCTCCGTTCTCACGCTCTTGAAAGAGATCGATCCTGTACTGCCGGTGATTATGCTGACCGCATTTGTGGAAGTGGCCAAGAAGCACGGATCGCTTACCGAAGGCGCCTTTGGCTATCTGACCAAGCCGTACGATGCGGAAGAGTTGAAAGCTCTCATCCGCCGAGCGGTCGGGGTGAAGCATCTCTCTCTCGAAGCCGCGGCCACCAAGCAGGCCTTGACCGCGAGCGAGGATCGGTTTCGCGAAGTCGTGCAGACCGCTCCGGACGCGATTGTGCTGGCCGATGACGAGGGACACATTCTGTCATGGAACAGTGCAGCCGAACGGCTGTTTGGATATTCAGCGGAAGAGGTTCTGGGACAATCCCTGACCATGATCATGCCGGAACGGTATCGGGTCAGTCACCAGCGGGCGCTGGACCGAGTGCGTCTGACGGGCGATCTCCGCTTGAAAGGCGCCATCGTGACCATGCACGGCCTGCACAAGGACGGGAGAGAGTTTCCGATCGAAATGTCGCTCAGCAGTTGGATCTCCGGCGGCCGGCGCGTGCATTGCGGCATCGCCCGGGACATCACCGCACGGAAGGCAGCGGAGGCCCGGCTTCTGCAACAACAGATCGAGCAACAGGCCCTCTTAGACTTGATCCCTGCGATGGTCTGGTATAAGGATTCGCACAATCGCATCGTGCGAGCGAATCGGCGAGCGGCTGAATCCATTCAGAAGACCGTGGCAGAAATTGAGGGCCACTCGACGGCCGAATTTTATCCCGAGGAAGCCGAGAAGTATCACCAGGACGACCTGGAAGTGATCGTGTCGGGGCGGCCCAAACTGGGTATCGTGGAACCATACCGCATGGGGTCAGGAGAAAAACGCCTGGTGCAAACCGACAAGGTTCCCTATCTCGATCCGCAGGGGAACATCCTCGGCGTCTTGGTGTTCGCGCAGGACATTACGGAACGCCAACGAACGGAAGAGGCCTTGCGCGAGAGCGAGGAACGACTGCGCATCCTTGTGGAATCCGCGCTGAACGGCATCGTCATGGTCGACGCGAGCGGCGCCATTTTGTTGGCCAACGCGCGTCTTGAAACGCAGTTTGGATACGAGGTCGGCGAACTGTCGGGGCGATCCGTCGATCAGCTCATTCCACCGCGATTGCGCGCTCGACACCCGGCACATCGCTCCGCCTTCCTTGCCCATCCCGAATCGGTCACGCTGAGCAACCGCCGCGACCTCGTGGGTTTGCGAAAAGACGGGACCGAGTTTCCCTTGTCCATCCACCTTACCCCGCTGACGACCACCAAGGGGGCCTATGTTGTCGCGTCCGTGAGCGACCTGCCTGGCTCCGCATGAATCCTCGTGTGATCCTGATCATCGTGGCGCTGGCCTTCATCGGCCTGTTATTGGTCTTAGGGGCCCGGGCGTTCGCCCGTTGGTTGAAGATCCATTATCCCCGGCGCGCCTCCGCCATTCTGGTGGGGTTGTGGATCGTCGGGATCGCCGCCGGATGGCTCATGGCCCGTGAAATTCGAGACCAGCCTACGTTTCAGTCCAATGACCTCATTACGTTGCGAGAACCGGTGGTGGCCAGGACGATTTCGGCCGACCGTGAGTCCCGTGTCCAGTCCTGTGTGGTCGATGTCCATGAGCATCTCGGAGTATTGGAGGTCGACAGTGAGAGCGGCACATTGAAGGCGCGGGTAGAAAGTAACAATACCTCTGCGCCGATATACTGTCCGATCGGCGCGGAAGTCCGTGTCGAAACCGCTTGGCTCCATCGCCCGACGGTGACACGGAGGGGGTGAGCACTGCCCGCCTTGCGCCCCAACCAAGTTTATGAGCAGCCGAAAACCGGCTTCGGACATCCACGAAAGACAAAATCGATCTTCAATGATGCCTGATCTCGCTGTGGGTGGCATTTCCTGCGTCGTTCTCGACCGAAAAAATCTCAACGTATTCCAGCGAATACGCTTCCAGTTTGTTCCAGCCCTGCGGCCTCGCATCTACCAGCAGCTCCTTCGCCTCGCACCGAAGGATTACTCGGACAGGCTCCTAGGGCTTCCCCGAGCTACCGCCTCGCAGCCGGCGTGTTAATTTGAGCGCAACGCTGATGAAAAGTTCCAAGCGAAGTTCATGGTGCTCGGCGAGCTGGTCAAACATCACGTTGAAAAGATGTTGCCACAGGGCTGAGGGGGCGATATCGACTGGGAAGCGTTGGAGGCCCGTGTCATGAAACGGAAAGAGGTGTTGTTGGGCCAAAGCCAACGGTCGCTTCAAGGGGAAGGGATCGACGGATTCGTCCTCGCCGCGGACGGCCCAAAATCAAAACCATAAATTCTCCTGACTACGGAGCCGTGCGGTTCGATGCCCTCTATATTCCAGACGGGAGAAGATCAGTATTCGGACAGACCATCGGGCCGCACTGCATGTGGGCGAGGAAACTGAACTGACCAGTCCCAAGCGTAGAGCTTTCCTACTGCGGCCGAGAGTCGCTTGTGAGGCTGCGACCCATTGATGATGTTTTTACTACTGGGGAACTTTTTCCGCATCCTGTTAGGTCTCAGATTAGGCCGCCGGCTGCCTCAGGCAGTCGGCGGTGTATCTCTGGGGGCCTTACTGAACCACGATGGAACCTTGCGATTTGGCCAGGCTGCCTCGGTCGTCGGAGGACGGCCGGACCGTGTAGTTGACGGTGCCGAGGCGCGTAAAACAAAGGCCGGCAGTTTCATTGCTGGCCAACGTGGTCGAATTGTCGACTCCCATCCCCATGGCTTTTGAGAATCCATTCCGACAGGAAACCCGATGGTCTACGGGGCCTTCGATCGCGACGATCACGGATTCCTGACGTTGATTGATCCACCGGACTTCGTCTCCTGCATGGACAGTCAAGGCCGTGGGCGTGACGGTATCGCTGATGACGATATTTTTGACCATTCCGGTTTTCGTCCCTGCGTCCATTTCGGACCGGGTCTTGGATGCGGTAGGTGAACTGGAACAGGCCGCTAAGGACAAGATTGTTATGGCTATTACCGAATGTAGTAACGTCTTCATGATTCCTCCTTACTGTAGGTGATGGATGATGATCGCTCTAATTCTCTTCCGGCCATGCCTCATGCTGGTGGCGCTGAGAATGGTCGGTCCGCGAGCCCTCTCAAGGACAATCCCACAGTAATGAGACGGGCCCTGTGACTACACTCGGGAATACCCCAGTATAAGGGCGCCGATCCGCTGGTTTTTCATCGTGCGGCCGAGGCTCTCTTGATCGGGGCTAAATGATCCTTATGGCTGGATAAATGAACGGTTCTCACTTTATGCTCTTACGCTCAGCATCTCGACGGTTCATGGCCGCAGGTCTGCTCGTCATCATGCTGTTGATCACCGGCTGCGCGATGACCTTCGGCTATCGCCACGCCGATTGGCTCATTCGTTGGCAGTTGGATCATTATCTCGATCTGAACGCGGGACAACGCCGGGATGTCACGACCAGGTTGCAGACTCTGCTCGCACGGCATCGAGCGGAAGCCATTCCCCAATACGAGCAATTCCTCCGAGACTTACAACAACGCGTGAGGCGAGGGTTGACCAGGGATGATGTGGATTGGATCTACGTCTCCTACGATCGGTTCCGGGCGGATTTGTTTGAACGAGTGGCGCCGGATGGGGGAGTCGTTCTCACCACGATCACGGAGGCACAGATTCGTAATTTTGAACAGGTCGTGCAGAAAGAAGAGCAAAAGGCCGCGCGTCGCCTGCAAAAGCCAATGTCAGCCCGTCTCGATGAACGGGCACGGACGATACTCGGATGGGCGGAAGACGGGGTGGGCTCTTTAAGCGCCGAGCAGGCTGATCGACTTCGCCAGTGGAGCATGGCACTGCCCGACACCCAATCCGTCTGGTGGCACTATCGACGCCACCGCCACCAGGAATTGCTGACTCTCATGCGGCATCCGAAGCCGGCGGGCGAGGCGACTCAGGCCCTTCGTGGAATGTTTGTCACCCCAGAACAGACCGCGCCTCGCCTCTATGTGGATACCGTAAGGGAACTTCGCGTGGGCCTGACGATGATGCTGCTGGGCCTCGATCGGATGCTCACGCCCGCCCAGCGCCTCAAGGCGATCGCCTCGATCCAAAAGTTCATCGACGATCTCCATGGCCTGTCCGCCGGGTAATGTGGCGATCAATGGCTCACGGCCGTCTGGCCCTGGTGACGCCGCTGTTCCCCGTTGACGTCTTAAAAGTGGACGACTCCAAACAGCCACAACAACAGAATAAGACTGAAGGGCACGCCGAGTAACCACAGAATGATGGGCATAAGACACCTTTTCGTCACTGACGTGAATAAGATCGGGGGGGTGAAACGCCGGTCTGTACCGGCGCCTCCCGCCCCGATAGAGCGGACAAGTTCCTTGTGGGACGAAAGGAACATGCGCGCTACTGTGTGTATGATGTGATGTGCCCCTGCGAACAGCCACTAGGATAAGCCCTTGAAACCGCCTCTCACTTGCCCGGCTGAAGTCTGACGAGGAAACATGCCGGGGCCCTCTTGACTGGCCTGCGCAGGAGGCCTATCGTTACCTCGTGGGAGGAGTGAACGCCCCGGGGGAATATCGACATGAAGGGGATTGAGTGTTGAGGATGGTGTGCATGCCCAGCTCGTACTGGGAAGCCTGAAATCCTCCCGAGATCTCCGCCGTATCTACCTCTCCTCGGTAGGTGCGTGCTCCTCCCACCTAACCCCCGTTGAGTGAGCCCCGCCCCTTTCTTGCGACCCTGAAAGATGTTCAGTGCTGTCTCTAGGCTTGACTCTCTCCCTCTATTCCCTGTAAACGACCAAGTGACTACGTACCCTTTCAGGGCCTGTCGAGTGGCGGCAGGCTGAACGCTTACCAGAGAGGTTGAATGGCCACCAAGACAGCGCCGTCTTCTAGACGAGCCTCAAGACCTGCGCCTCCCTCCGATCGCTTTGAAGTAGCCGCGTCTCCCCGGAAATCCTCGGTCGTGATGAAACCCGCGCCCGCCGTCACAGCGGTCGAAATGGGAACCCGCCAACGGGAAATTTCCGTCTCGGAGTTTTTCACGAAGAATCGCCATCTCCTGGGATTCGATAATCCACGGAAGGCGTTGTTGACCTGTGTTAAAGAGGCGGTTGATAACTCGCTGGATGCCTGCGAAGAGGCCGGGATTCTCCCCGATGTGACCGTTAAGCTGGAGACCGTGGCTGATGGACAGACGCCCGCGACTCCCAGCCAAGCCACCAGGTTCCGCGTGACGGTCACCGATAACGGACCTGGCATCGTCCGCGCACAGGTTCCGCGAATCTTTGCCAAACTGCTGTATGGATCGAAGTTCCACCGCATGCGAATGAGCCGAGGCCAGCAGGGCATCGGGATCTCAGCCGCCGGCATGTATGGGCAACTCACGACCGGCAAGCCGGTGAAGGTGATTTCCCGGACAGGGCCGCGCGCGACAGCACATTATTTCGAGGTTCAGATCGACACCAAGAAAAACGAGCCGCTGGTGCATGAAAACAAACAGATTGAATGGACTCAGCCCCAAGGCACTGAGGTGGCGATCGAAGTGGAAGGCCGGTACCAGAAAGGTCGAGCTTCAGTTGATGAATGGTTGGAGCAGACCTCTATTGCGAATCCGCACGTGCGGCTGGTGTATCACACGCCGGAGGGAGAGACCAAAGAATATCCCCGGACCTACCACGAACTGCCGCCGTCACCGAAGGAAATCAAACCGCATCCCTACGGCATTGAATTCGGCATGTTGCTGAAGATGTTGCAGGATACCAAGAGTCATACGGTGGCCGGCTTTTTGGCCGGCGACTTTTGCCGCGTCTCACCGGCACTGGCCGAAGACATCTGCAAGGCGGCCAAGTTGTCTCCCGACACGAAACCGCGCGGCGTCAAGCCGCATCTGGCGGAAGTTCTCTACAAGACCCTTCAGACGACCAAAATCATGGCCCCGCCGACGAACTGCATTTCCCCGATCGGAGAGAAGGCAATTCTATCCGGCCTCTACAAACAGATTAAGGGCGAATTTTATACGGCCGTGAGTCGCCCGCCGGCCGTCTATCGAGGCAATCCCTTCATCATCGAGGCGGGGCTGGCGTTCGGCAAGGGACCCGAAGAATCAGTCAAACCGCAACAGGCCGCCATGCCGCTGGCCGAAGGCGAGGATCATGGTCAGGATACTGAACTCGCACGTGTGATTCGTTATGCCAACCGCGTGCCCTTGCTGTTTCAGCAATCGGCTTGCGCAACTTTCAAGGCGGTGCTCAACACGACTTGGCGCAACTATGGGATGACTCAATCGCGCGGAGCGCTGCCGGCTGGTCCGATGGTGATCTTTGTCCATATGGCGTCCGTGTGGGTTCCCTTCACCAGCGAGTCGAAGGAAGCTATCGCGGACTACGATGAGATTCAGAAGGAGATTAGGCTGGCGCTTCGCGAGGCAGGGCGGCGGTTGGGCATTTTTCTCCGACGAAAAGAACGGGCAGCCGGCGAGTTTCGCCGTCGGAACATCTTTGATCTCTATATTGAAGAAGTGGTAGAGGCCTGCAATCGTCTCAAGGGCGGCAAGTTGCCCACCGAGCAATTAAAGGAACAGCTGCACAAAATTGCCAGTACGCGCACGGGAGGGCTTAAGACCGATGAAGCCCTGGGAAAAACCGGCGCCGGACCCGAAGGCTTGCCTCATTCCATCATCGTCACGATGGAAGGGATCGAGGGTGAGGCGGAGGTCGCACAGCAGGCGGCGACTGCCCCAGTCATCGCCGGCACCGCGACACAGTCCGATCAGCGCCTGGTGGCCAAGGCTCCGGTGAAGGCCGGTAAGAAGAGCAAATCCGTCGCGGCAATCAAGGACAAGGCCGGTCAGCAAGATTTATTCGTCGAACCGGCATCTCCCGTTAAGAAAGCAGTTCCACCAAAACGGAGACCCACCGCAACGCGCAATATTCGCAAAGGGAAATAGGCTATGGCACAGGCGAAACCGAAGAAGAACGGCGCGGTGGAAAAAAAGCTGATCGGCATGGCCGATGTGGTCATCGCCGCGGCGCAGCGCGCCAAAGATCCCACCTTTGCGATTCCCATTCGAGCACTGTCGAACGTCTCGTTCAATCCCCGCAAGGGCTTGATCGAGATGGGAGAGAAAAAACAGGCCCGGTCATTTTTCAATGTTGGAATGGCGAAGAAGTTCATGCAGACCATGCTTGTCGCCGACGCGCTCTCCGAACTGCAGCGGGCCGACCTCACGACCTCGCTCAGGGAAATCTACTATCGCACGAAGCATACGATTCAGGATTCGCATGAAAACACGTTCGATACCCAGGATGAATCCGATCCGATCATCGAGGACCTGGAAGTCTCACTGGTGGCTCTGCGAGAAGAACTCCATGTGCGGGCGGAAAACAGCGGCAGCATCGTCGGGCCGGTGGTGTTCGGTGACGACGGCGACCGGGTGGATTGCGCCAAGCTTGGGAAGGGCGGCTATTCGGTGCCTTCGATCGTCGAACCAGAGTATCTCGAAATCCGTCGTTGTACCGCGGACTTTCTTCTCCTGGTTGAAAAGGGTACCCAGTGGAATCGGTTGTCCGAAGACAAGTTCTGGCGGCGGTACAACTGTGTGCTCCTGACGGGGAACGGGCAACCCCCGCGCGGCGTTCGACGGCTCGCGCGCCGCCTACATGAAGAGCATCGCTTGCCGGTCTATGTGTTGGTCGATAACGATCCCTGGGGATATTACATTTATTCGGTCGTCAAGCAGGGGTCGATCAATCTGGCCTTTGAGAGCCAGCGCATGGCGATTCCAAAAGCCAAGTTCATCGGCCTCTCGAGTGCCGACCCGGAGCGGTATGAATTGCCGCGCAATGTGGGCATCAAGCTGAACGACAAGGACATCACCCGAGCCAAGGAATTGCTCAACTATCGATGGTTTCAGAAGCCGGCTTGGCAAGAGGAAATCAAACGGATGCTCGCAAACGGGCTCAAATTCGAGCTGGACGCCTTGGCGAATAAAGACTTTCAGTACCTCACCAAAAAATATCTGCCGCGAAAACTGAAAGAGAAAGACTGGTTGGATTAAGCCCCGTCCGCCGTTCAAGCCGGTGCCGGCAGTCCTGGGTCGTCCGTCACACCCCGGCTCGTATCGCTCGTATCAGAGGAAAAGAGGAAGGTGGATCCCGTGAATATGTTGATGCTGGTCTTTCGATCCTCGCTCAAGGACCGTGTTCATGTGCTGTTGGAGCAATGTGAGGTGCGCGCTTATACGGAGTTGCCGGAGACGATCGGGGCAGGGCAGAGCGGGCCTGCCGAAGGGGTGTCTTTTTATCCGGGGGTCAACAGTGTGATTTTGGTAGCAATGGACGACGCCCACGCAGAACGAGTGGGACAAGCCGTGAAGGCGTGGTGTGAGGAGGTGACGCAGCGCCCAGGGGGGCATAAGCCCTCGATCAGAATCTTCACTTGGCCTTGTCGGCAGCTGATTTGAGCGCAGGGAGGTGAGGCGGATCTAGATTGAAGCGGAGGCTCCTTTAACTGCGTTCAGGCCCGCAAATCGGGCAGAATCCGCCATGCTTGATGACGGTGGCTGTTCCAAAGGTCAGGAAGGGCGCTTCAAGCCGGGGGTTTTCTCGACCCGAATGGTGCCGGTGGGGGTCATTGCGCCTTGCGGATCGTTCGCATCGAGCCAGACATTAAAACGCAGGGTGGCGGCTTTTGAGAAGCAGAGACTGACATACTGTAGAGGAGCGATTGTCACGGTATCCTGCACGACCCCGAGCTGCGAAAAGCCCTTGTCGCAGACGAACAAGTCGGGACCCTGCTCTTCGAGCATCCGCAAACGAACGGGGTGCTGATTGAGATTTTGCCAACGGACTTCATCGCCGACCTGAACGATCAACTGACGCGGGGCCACATCAGTTCTGATGTTGAAATACCGAATCGAACCGGTGAGGCGAGGGTCGGGTTTGGAACTGCAACCGGCATCAAAACCGAGGACGAGGAGACTGTAGACCAGCAGAAGCAACGGACGAAACATGCGCGATCCTACAAAATTCGAACCCTGGACGACTACTAGGATGGTACCCAGGTGTCACTGGGCCTAATGGGCCCGTCAACGGAATCAGCGGCCTTCGGTTTAGTTGTATAGAGTTCTTCGGAGCAATCGAATATGGGCCTCACATTTGACGAGGCGCGGCATTTCTTATCCCGCACCGGGTTCGGTGGAAGTCCCGATGAGATACGATGGCTCATGCGGCTGGATCGCGGCGCAGCAGTTGCGCATGCTCTGCACGTCTCTTCGCACAAGTCAGAGATCCCGCCTCCGTCTTGGGTGCAGCGTCTCCCTCCTCCGCCGAGAGAGCGCAGGCATTGGAGCGCACAGGAGCGGAAGGCCTTTCGCGAAGCGCGAAGGCAGGAAGGTCTGGAGTTGAAAGGTTGGTGGTATCGCGCTCCTCTCTGCCGTGACGAAAGATCCGGCAATGCTGCTCTATCTCGATACCCAACGTAATCATCCCGCGCATCCGAACGAAAATTTTGCGCGTGAATTATTCGAGCTCTTCACGCTAGGGGAAGGACACTATACCGAAGCAGACATCAAAGAAGCGGCTCGAGCCTTTATGGGATGGCATGTCGACCCACGCTCGGGGGCCTTTCGCGTCGAGCGGTGTCGGCACGACGAAGGGATGAAAGAGGTTTTCAGCCACTCGGGGCAGTTTGACGGCGATGACATCCTCTCGCTGACGCCTGAGCAGCCGCAGGTATCCCACTATCTCGCGCGCAAGTTATGGCGTGAATTCATTTCCGATTCGCCGGATCCCATTGAGATTGATCGCCTCGCCGGCTCGTTTCGCCGGAATGACTACAACATTGCTCCCTCCTGAACGACCTTTTTCTGACATCGCAGTTTTGGGTAATTGAGAATCGAAGTTGTCTGATCAAATCTCCGGTGGAACTGACAGTGGGGACCGGGCGACTGTTCCATGTGCCCATCGAGGAGTCGTTGCATCTCGTCCGGTACGGCCGCCGGCTTGGACAGGACCTGTTCGACCCACCCAACGTGAAGGGATGGCCAGGGGGCAGATGGATTACCACCTCCGCGCTCCTGGACCGTACCCAGATGCTGCATCGCGCGATTCGCGGGCA
>JAJONL010000036.1 GCA_021323395.1 Nitrospira sp. | reverse complement strand
ATGGTGCGCCTGACAGGATTTGAACCTGTGGCCCTCAGCTCCGGAGGCTGATGCTCTATCCAACTGAGCTACAGGCGCTCCCGCCAATCAGACCCGTCACATTAGCATAGCGTTTCCACAACTGTCTAGGGAGTTGAGTCCGTCGTTGGTAAGAACCCATAAGGAAGGAGGAGTTCATCGCCTCCATCTGAATGCACTTGGCACCAGATTGCTAGATGGGCTGCTTCATTCTCCGCCAACTGGTTCTCTTCGATTCGAAAGGTCGGCGAGAGGCGAATGATAGGGATGGCCGTCTGGACAGTACAGGCGCCCTGTACCATCCCCCCCGACTCGTTCGGTATTCCCATGGTGCGGCAGGTGATGGGTCTGAAAGCATACAGGCCACAAGCGCCATCTGGCGACAGGGCCGGACAAGGACTGTCGGAGAATTGCTCAACCAGCCCATCGATGATGCGATCATCCCAATTGTCTATGGTAGGGTTCGATTGGAGAGCCGGGTAAGCCGATTCGATCTCCGTCACTTGCGCGCGAGCGCGCGTCACGATGGCCTCTCGTTGCAGAGCTGGTAATGCGGAGAGTCCGCGTTGCAATTCCAGGACATCCAGGCGCGTGATGGGGAAGATGCCGACACAGCAGGCGCTGCAACCTTGGCAGCAAGGGATGGCACCGAGGAGCGAAGCGGAGGCTCGTCGGAACCAGTGTTCAGCCTGTTGAAATAAGGGCAGGGACAGGGAGGACGCGGGGGTCCCCATGGCGACTATTCCTCAGGCAGGGATAGATCGACGATGAGTTCCCCCTTTGGAGAGAAGAACCCTTGCCGATCAATCTGCACAATGCCGTTACAATGTTCTTGAAAAAATTCAAGGATCCACCCGTTGAAGTCGTAGCCCTCTTCCGTCACGTCAGTCTCGATCATTCGTGTCGTAAGGATAAAACGCGCACGGGTCACATGCTCCTGAGCTAAGCTGGCTTCAATATCGTCGTAGGACGAAAGGTTTTCAAGAAACTGCTTCTGCTCCTGTTCGAAGAGATCTTGGTAGCTCCCGCGATCGCGCACACAAAACACGTGAATTGGCTTGCGCTCTCGCGCGTAACCTAAAACGATTTGAACCCAGGCCCATTCATCCAACAGGGCATCGTCCATATCGGGAGGAAGAATAGGCAGCTGTCCTCGGGATTTCAAAAAATCGATCAGTAGCCGCAGGGGCGGAGCATTCTCATTCTTGCAGAAGACGCGAGAATAGATGACCGCTTCGGCCGCGGCCCCCTCGGCCGGCTGAGTGGCCGAAGGAAGAATTGGAAGTTGTTTGCCCATGAATCAGCCTTTCGATCCGCAATAATTCTGTCAACCCTTGCGCTGCGGTCTACTCTACCGTGTCGCCTACGCGGCGCGCAAGGGCATGAATCACGCTGATCGCAGGCTGTCCATGTGGATTTCCATTGTGCAGCTCTTGACAGCCCCCAGGGCTTTGGATACACTCTCGCCCTGTTTTCAGGCTGATAATGCAGGACAGACGCAGATTCCCAGCTCCACCTCTGCACGCACGAGTCCATAGATCACTGACCGCACACACTCAGTTCACCTCATTTGTTGTTCAAAGGGAGGAACGCATGGCCAAGTCGATGACGAAATCGCAGATTGCTGACCATCTTGCTGGAAAGGCGGGGATTACCAAGAAGACGGCCGTCCAATTTTTGGATGATTTTGCCGCCCTGGCCTATCGCGAAGCGAAAAATGCCTTCGTGGTACCAGGCATCGGAAAACTGGTGCTGGCCAACCGGAAGGCGCGCATGGGACGGAATCCCCAGACGGGGGAGCCGATCAAGATTCCAGCGAAGCGGGTGGTGAAGTTCCGCGTTGCGAAGATGGCCAAGGATTCAATCCTCGGGAAAAAGTAGTCCATCCTCGTTCCTCATTCGCATTCCTTTAGCAACCCTAGGGCCGGTGCTCCTATTGGGAGAGCACCGGCCCTTCTATTTGGCACGCCAAGGTATGAGAAGCTGTGAAGCGTGAGACAATAGGCCATTCCGCCTAGAAGGAAGGGGCGAGTCCACTTCCACCGGTGCCATCATGCCCTACGAAGCGTACGGCATCTCCGTCCTGCACGAGCGAATCTTCACTCGCAATGCGTTTGTTGATCGTGACGAGCACCTTCTTTTCCCGCAGGAGTTGCAACATGGGACGGAGGCCACGACCCTGTCGTTGAATCACTTGCCGTACACTTAAGGGGACAGGTACTTCACAAGCCAAATCTCGCTCGCCGTCCATCGTCTGAAGCTGGCCCATCAGCGTAATCGTAACCATGTGACGTAAATCCTCTCAGCCGGTCGGCATTCCGTTGGCAGATTCATCAAAGCTCTGCCGGGAAAATTGACTCCCCAGGCAGGCACGATTAATATTATCACTATGCAATCCCTGAATATCCAGCGCCCCGGCATGCCGGACCTGCAGTTTGTCCTGTTGGTGTCGGCTCTGTGCACCTCCGGTCTTACTACCTTGAATGTGACGGAAGACCTCCGGCGTAGGGTGTTCGACAGCTGTTGGGCGCTGGTCAGCACGGACCCGTCGCCGAGCAATCCGCGAGAACGGGTGTTGGATCTTCGATTCGGAACCGAGCTGACGCTTGATGCGCTTGTAGCCACGATTCGCCAAATTTTCGCAGATGCGGGCGTGACGGTGTTGACCTGGGACCATGCACCAAGCGATCCCACGCAACCGAGCAGCCCAGCTGCTGAGCCCTTGATCGATCGTTTACAAAAGCTCTACCCTGATCCACCTCCTTCCTCTCATCCCTCTGATCGAAATTAGTTGCAGGCTTCCGCAGGCGTGTTGTCTCAATGCTGAGTTGGGGACTGTCTCCTCTGTGTCGGTCCCTGTCGGTATCTGTAGGACAGAATGAGCATTGAGTGTTCGCAATTGATGAGCCTGAATGGCGTACTTCGTGCCGAGGACCGCTTTCCCCTCGGGATTGAACCAGGTATGATGGTTCGCTTTCGATCCTGGGAGAGGCAGGAGGTGCCATGCAAATTACGTCGACACCGCTTGAGGGCCTGTTCCAAATCGAGCCCGATGTGTTCGGAGATGCGCGGGGAAAATTTGTCGAGCTCTTTCGCGAATCGCGCTATGAGGCAGTCGGGATCGGCAAGCGCTTCGTTCAGGACAATTTCTCCTGGTCTGTCCGCGGGACGTTGCGTGGGCTCCACTATCAATTGGCCAGGCCCCAAGGGAAGCTGGTCACGGTCGTCAAGGGTTCCGTCTATGACGTGGCCGTGGATATCAGGCAAAGCTCCTCCACGTTCGGACAATGGTATGGGGTGGAGCTGTCCGACACGAACATGCGGCAGCTCTATATCCCTCCCGGTTTTGCCCACGGGTTTTACGTGCTCAGCGAGGAGGCCGGATTTCTGTATAAATGCACGGACGTGTATTCACCGGCCGATGAACGGGGCATCCTCTGGAATGATCCGGCTCTGGCCATTGCCTGGCCTGTGAAGACGCCGCTGCTCTCCGCCAAAGATCAAGCCTATAAATGTCTCGCGGAGATGATGACGCAGCTTCCCCGGCACGACAGGTAATAGCACTTGGGCTGGTACATTCCATTCTGCTGTGAACTCCGTTAGTGAGTCCACCGTTACTACGCCTCCTCACCCTCCGTGTAATCACTTCGAGGATCTTCTGATTGATCAACAGACTCATTGAGCCGCTTGCAGAGCCTGGTCTTGCCGCAGGAGATGGCATCATGTTATGTAGGAATGATTCCTAGATAAAGGTGCCATGAAACTAAGCTCCGATGAACTTCACGCGCGTTTCCGCCGGCATGCTCTTCGCCTGACGCGGCAGCGTGCTGCGATTTATTCGGCGCTGGCCAGCGTCAACAGTCACCCGACTGCTGATGATCTCTATCGGACCGTGAAACAACGGTATCCTATGATGTCACTCAATACCGTCTATTACACCCTAAGCGTTCTGTGCCGGGCGGGTCTGGTGCAGGAAGTGAATGTGGGTCATGACGTGGCGCGGTTCGACGGCAATGTAACGGCGCATCATCATCTGATCTGTGTGGGTTGCCGTCAGATCGTGGACGTCATCGATGAAGGGTTGAATCAGTTGGCCGTTTCCAGAGGGCAAGCGAGGGGATTCCGCATTCTCGGCCATCGGGTCGAGTTCCACGGATATTGTGCGGGTTGTCAGCGGGCCATGCTCGACGTCCCACCACGCAATGGGCAAAAACATTAACTCGTTTACGTACGCAAGGAGGACAACATGGCGAACAGTTTGAAAGGCACGAAGAGTCACGAAAATCTGAAGCACGCATTTGCAGGAGAGTCGCAGGCGAATCGTCGTTATCTATACTTCGCTCGTCGCGCTGATATTGAGGGATACCCGGATGTCGGCGGCTTGTTCCGTGACACGTCTGAGGCTGAAACCGGACATGCTTTCGGACACATGGATTTTTTGAAAGAGGTCGGTGATCCTGCCACCGGCGTGCCGATCGGAAATACGGAAGCCAATCTCAAGTCCGCGATTGAAGGAGAGACCTACGAATACACGCAAATGTATCCCGGGATGGCCAAGACGGCTCGCGACGAAGGGTTTTCAGAATTGGCCGAGTGGTTTGAGACCTTGGCGAAGGCGGAGCGCTCTCATGCGAATCGATTTGCGAAGGGCCTCGATAGCTTGAAACAGTAAACGTCTCTCTTCTCCCGCCATGTTTGGAATTCGGTAACGCTGTAGATGAGGTGGGCGGAAGCTTCTCCGCCCACCCGGTGTCCTCCGTCGCCCATCCTCTTAATAAGGAATGACCTCGGTGACAGAATTACGTCTGCTTCAACCAGTTCAGCCGACCACCCTCGAACAAGAAACGCTGCGTATTTACGATGTGTGCGATGGCTGTCGCCGTTGCTTCAATCTCTGTCCCTCCTTCAACACGCTCCTGGATCGGATCGACGAGTACGAGAGCGATGTCATGAAATTTACAGCCGCGGACCACCACCGCGTCGTCGATGAATGTTACTACTGCAAACTGTGCTTCAACCATTGTCCCTATACACCTCCCCATCAATATGGAATCGACTTTCCTCTCTTGATGGCCGTGTGGAAAAAGCGCCTGGCTGGAGAGCGCGGGACGAGATGGCGAGACTGGCTGTTGACCAGGACCGATCTACTGGGAACGGTGAACAGCGCCTGTGCGCCGCTGGTCAATTGGGCATTGAGACAGACTTGGTTGCGCGGCGTGCTCCAAACCATTCTGGGCGTCCATCGGGATCGGCAGGTGCTGCCATATCAGCGCGAAACGTTTGCACGTTGGTGGGGACGACGATCTCCAGCCATGCCGTCATCGGTCGGAAAAAAAGCGGCATTGTTTGCGAGTTGCCTGGTCAATTACCAAGTGACGGACGTCGGCAAGGCCACCGTGCAAGTGCTGGAGAAGAACGGCGTGCAGGTGGCGTTGCCTGACCAGTCTTGCTGTGGGATGCCCTCCTTTGATATTGGAGACACGGCAGCCATGATGGCAGCGGCCCAGCACACTATCAGTTCGCTGAAATCGTGGGTCGAGCAAGGATATGATGTCGTCATCCCCGCCCCCAGCTGCAGCCTGATGGTGAAGCGCGAATATCTCAATCTGGTGCCAGGAGAAGATGCGAAGCGGTTGGCCGAACATACGTACGACGTCTGCGAGTACCTGATGAAGCTCAAGCGCGAGGGCGCCTTGGCGATGGATTTTACAAAAAACCCCGGCCGCATCGCCTATCAGGTGCCGTGTCATTTGCGCGACCAAAACATCGGCTTCAAGTCCAAGGAACTGATGGAATGTGCCGGGGCGCAGGTCGAGGTGATAGAAAAATGTTCCGGACATGACGGGTCCTGGTCGGCCAAGACGGAATTTTTTCCTCTCTCGATGAAGATTGCACACAAAGCAGTGCGCCTGGTCGAGCAATCACCCGCCGACACCGTGGCGTCCGATTGCCCACTGGCCGGGCTTCAACTCGATCAAGCCGGGGCCGCAGCCCATGTCGGAGGGAAAGCGGCGCAGCATCCGATCCAGATCGTGCGCGATGCCTATGGGTTACCTCGGGATCCGCAGGTCTGATGCGGGATGGAATATTCGTGACTGTTGCACAATGCCGGGTAAGCCGATGAAACTTCTGACGCACGAGGAGTTGATTCCACAGGAAGAGTACGAGCGGCAACGTGATGCGTACCGCCAGACCATCATCGCGCTCAAGCGACGCCGGCGTCTCACGATCGGCGACATAGTCACGTTGGTCTTTGAAAATCGAGAGACGCTCCGGTTTCAAATTCAGGAAATGATTCGCGTGGAGAGGATTGTCGATCCGCAAAAGATCCAGGAGGAGTTGGATGTCTATAACGCACTCCTCCCGGCCGCCGGCGAACTGAGCGCCACCCTGTTGATCGAACTCACGGATCCCGACACAATGAAACAATGGCTCGACCTGTTCATGGGATTGGATCACGGCCAAAAGGTCGGTCTTCGTGCCGGCGGCGATGTCGTCTATTGGGTGTAGTCGAGTAATGCACAATGGTGAATGTCCACTGCCAAATTGAACGGATCGTCATTGGGCATTGAATATTGATCATTGCCGCCTCTCCATATTGAACATTGAACCATGAACCTTGATAATTGATTGTCATGGCCTCAGTCCTCCTCACCAAACGCATTGAATTTGCTGCGTCCCACCGGTATCACAAGCCGGAATGGGATGCCGCAAAGAACCGAGCGACGTTCGGAGCCTGCAACAATGACCCCGGCCATGGTCACAATTATATGTTGGAAGTCACGGTGGCAGGTGAGGTCGATCAGCGAACCGGCATGGTGGTCAACCTTTTCGACCTGAAGCGGGTGTTGCTGCAAGTGTTAGAGGAATTTGACCACAAGCACCTCAATCTGGATCTGCCCTATTTCGTGCGGCAGATTCCCACCTCCGAGAACATTGCACGGGTCCTCTGGGACAAGCTGCACGTGCAGAAAGACATCGGAACGTTGCAGCGAATCTGCCTCTATGAGGATGAGGATCTCTGTGCCGATCTCACGGCGGAGGCGGGTCTTGATGTGGCGTCGGTGACGAGGCGCTATTCATTTACCGCTATCCATGACGGTCATCGTGGTCACACGTGGGACCTTTTCGTGACGGTCCATGGACGGATTGACCCTGAAACCGGCATGGTCACCGATATTGTCGCGCTCGATCGACTGATCAAAGACAGGGTGTTGGTTCCCTTCGATGGCCATGACCTGCGTATCGTTCTGGCCACGCCGGCCGTCACCGGCGAATACATAGCCAGGGCCGTGTGGGATCGTATCGCACCGGCACTTCCCATCGGTAGCCTACAGCTCATCAAGCTGGTGCAAACTCGCGACCTTTCCTTCGAATACGCAGGCTGAGTCACACACCTCATTACAGTACATTTGTCCGTCGTGCCGTCCCACGGCAATTCCGTTCTCAAAGAAGCGGAAGGACATGGTCTGGCCTACCTTGCCGGAGATATTGGTCAGATGGAAGTCGTAGCGATCGGGTTGGATGTGATGCTCTTCGGTGGCGCAGGCGGGTTCGCGGCGTTTCCAGAGTCGCGTCTTAGGGGCGGGAAAGTAGAGAGAGAACCATCGTAAGGGAGAGAAGCAGCATCATCACTGCAAGGACGCTCCAGGCGATGGTAGCCGACCGTTGTGCTTTGTTCAGCGTGGTTCGGAGTTGTACGATAGTTTCCGCCTGAGTGGCGATGGTCCGTTGATGGGCGTCAATCTGTTCCTGAAGCGCCACGAGAGCTGGCTCGGAAGGCGCTCCATCTTGCGTGGAGGGAAGAGGGCGAAATCGTTCGAAGGTTTTGAGCAGCTCCGGAGCCTTGTCGATGACCACGGGTAACAATTTCTTGACGAGATGCAATGCCGTGGCCCAAGGAATAGTCATGTGATCCTGCCATTTTTCGAGTAGAGAGCGGGCTGTCCGTCTGCTCATTAAACAGGACCAGCCATCACATCTACAAGCCCCATGATACCTCTTCGCGTCTATAGGGGTCTTCCCAGTGTTGGGCACGTTCATGAACGGCTATACATTTCGCAGTTGAAGCGATCACCCGAGAGTCAACAAAGGGAGGGCATCATGAAGGTCATTACTGATGTGGCAGGTAATCCGGCTGAGGGCTACCACGTAGTGGGCGATATCGTAGGAACGACGATTCGGCCAGTCAAACCGGGAGACAGTGCGATGGACGTGGCGATTGAAATGGTCACGAGCCATGTGGGTGGTGCGCCGGTGGTGGGCGAGGATTACGAGTTTCTGGGATTCATCAATGAAGGCGACATCATTCGGGCCATCGATAAGGGCCTGGATCTCAAGCAAGCCAGAGCACAGGACATTATGAATTCGGCCTTCGTGGGGGTGAAGGAAGACACCACGTTGAGCTGTGTCGCGCGGATGTTTGAAATGGGCTTTCAGATTCTACCCGTGGTGCAGGACGGGAAGGTGGTCCGCTCCATTACCCGCCACGACTTATTGCGGGCACAACTGGGATTGGGGCCATCGGTAGACGAATCGAGTTAAGGCGCGGGGAGGTGGGCGGTAGAAAATTTCCTCCTGACGGCAGTTCTTGCCGAGCGGTCTTGCTTCCGTTGAAGACCGCTCGGTAAAAATCCTTGAAATATCGAAGTCTCCGTCACAGAAGCAACTTGGCCTGAAAGTTGAAGAGATCCAGGCTTGCAGTTCATCGCGGGGTTGTTTCGAGCCGGAGGTGCTGCCAATGATGTCTCTGTGGGAATTCTTGAGCCAGGATGTGGCTCTATTCGGAGGGCTTCACAGTCCTCTATTGAGCTGGTTTGGGTCCTGCGGATTGCTGGTTTTTTTTCTGTGGCATGTGGGCAGGCTTACGACGGCCATTTCGATCGTGCAGAGGTGTTACGACCGGGTATGGCCCACGCTCGTTCGTCTTACCAACGGTCGCAAAGGCCTGCAGTCCGACTGGTTGACGATTCCCGGATTGAGCGATTCCAAGAAAACCCCGCATCATCCCCATTCCCAATCCGACCGAATCGACCTGGATGATCTTCAGACCCTCGACAAGGCCATGCGTGAGGAAACACGACTCCAGCAGGCCTGGTTGCATTTTAGGAAGTCCTTCGTAGTGGAACGCACCGCCTGGTTCATCGAACCGAGGGTCTTTTCTACACGCACCGCGGCTGACTTTTTCCCTCGGGACCTCCTGAATGGGCGCTTGAATCTTTCTTTCTACCACCAGTTCCCATCTTTGATCACAGGAATCGGCCTACTGCTGACGTTTTTGGCCATCTTGATCGGGTTGAGCAAGCTCCATGCGGACGGCTCGCATATCGTCGGGATCCAAGGCTTGATCAATGGATTGGCGGGGAAATTCTTGACATCAATCGTTGGGTTGGTCTGTGCCAACCTGTTTGTGTTGATTGAAAAGTCGGCTCTGCACCGATTGGCGACGACCCAACAGCAGTTTGTCACGATGGTTGATGAACTGTTTCCTCGGAAAAGCATGGAGCAAATGCTCGAAAATTTCACGCCCGCGGGGGGTGCATCGCAGGCATCAATCGCAGCGCCCTCGGATCTCAGCGATCGTTTAGTGGGAACCCTCAGTGATCGATTGAGCCCCACCGTGACCGCGCTGAGGGAAGCAGTGGAACTGCTCGGCCGGCGAGATCCCGGCGCACGCGCCACTCCAGATCGGCTTGCCGAAGACTTATCGCGGGTGGTGCAACAGACCATGGTTGGGCCGATTCAGGAGTTGAACCAATCGATTCAGGCACTGGCGCGCTCGGTAGAGGAGCTTAAGCATGACCGCAGCCTGAGACCGGTTGAGAGCGAATTTGACCGTCCTTCTTTGGATGACGCGCCCACCGCTCATGAAAGACAGGATATCGCGCCTGACGACAGCATGCTCGGGTTACGGTGGTTTGCGAATTGGCGGCAGGGGACATCAATGAAGGGTGCTGTGTAGTGAGATCTGATCCCTCGCCGGAATCCCAAGAACGTTCGTCCGTGCTCACCGTCGGTATCACGGATCTGATGACCTCGCTGGCCGTCATTTTCATTTTGCTCTTCAGCGCATACGTGACCAAGGTGTCCGAAACCGAGTCACAAGCAAAGATGACGGTTCCGTCGTCGGTCCAGGAAAAAAAGGCCGCGAGGGCTACGACGGATGACATTAAGGGTCTGCTGCGCGATCATTTTCAACGATTTGATCTTTCGCTCGATTCCGACCCGAACGACCCCGATGTGGTACGGATTGTCGTGCCGGACACCTTGCTCAATTTTGAGTTCGGCAAGGGTTCGCTCTCGACCGTTGCGGATCGGTTCCTGGCAGAAGCGATGCCGAGTTATGCGACGCTGCTGTGCGGCGCCTTGCGGGACCGAATTGATTCATTGGTGATCGAAGGCCATACCGACGATCGAGGGTCGGATATCTATAATTTAAAGCTCAGCCAGGAGCGGTCGCTCAACGTGATGGTGAAGGGGCTGGAAGTCATTCAAGATTCGGCGCCCTGGGCCTATCGTTGCTTCCACGAAAAGACGTCCGCCAGCGGGCGGGGCCGGCAGGACCTGATTCTGAACGAGTCGCGTCTCCTTGATCGAGAGAAAAGCCGACGAGTAGTATTCAAGATCCGTCTTAGGTCCAGAGATCATCAAGCCGAAATGAATCAAGCCATGCGTCCTCTCGAATCCCCAACCTTCAGCTCGCGACTGTTCTAGCGTCCAGAAGACTTCGCATCTCTGGCACAACGAAATCCCAAGTCGTTCCGACGGGCATCGGGAGCGTATCCCGCGCGATTCGTCGATCGAATAGTCTTGGAATCATTGTTCCAGGCGCCTCCGCGCATGGCTCGAAGCGGGCCTGCGGGAGGACCGCTCGGATTGTCGCGCGGGCTGAATTGATAATAGACGGGATCATACCAATCGGCGACCCATTCCCAGAGATTTCCGGCGAGGTCGTGCACCCCCTCCGGCGTCTTGCCCAGCTCGTATCGACCGACATTGGATAACGTGTCATATCCACGCCACTTGCTCTGGCCCGCATTGGCGTGAGCCTTGGTCGGGTGGGCGTTGCCCCAAGGGTACATCCGACCTTCGATTCCTCGTGCGGCCATTTCCCATTCGGCTTCTGTGGGGAGCCGTTTCCCAACCCATCGGCAGTAGTCCCGCGCATCATACCAATTGACGCCGATCACCGGTTTGCCATCGTGAGACCCGGTGCTGGCTTCGTTCCACTTGAACGGCGGGTCTACCTTCTGTGAGGACAGGAATTCGCTATAGTGGGAGACAGTGACTTCATGCGCATCCAAATAGAAGGGCTTGACCGAGACGCGATGAACCGGCTGTTCGTCGTCTTGGCCGCGGTCGCTGCCCATGGCGAACTCGCCGGCAGGAATGAGCGCCATCGGGGCATCATTTCGACTGCCGACAAGCAGCAGATGGGCTTGGTCGGGTTCGAATATGGATCGGCTGGATGTGGCCATGGTGGGGGAATCATTGGCTTCCAGGCCCGCCGTCCCAGATAGGCAGACCATAAGGGCGATGACGCAGTGTAAGAAGGGTTGGATAGGCATCAATCGGTTGGGGAGTGTTTGCTCAAGCGGGTCGAGTGAGATAGCATCCTGAGTGTATTGTATCCTCTCGGGAGGGAAAATGTGCGGCGGGTAAATTTCATTGCTCGCGGCATAGCCCTCGTATTGCCGGAGAGGAGATGCGTGAGGAAGGGAAACGCTTTGAACACAAGTCCGGTCGCGGTCGTTCGGAAGTGCGGCATATGCCGTGAGAGGATGAAGGCTACTTGATGAGATGGTCGGAGATCAATGCGGCCAATTCAGCCGCTTCGATCACCCCTTCACGTGTCAGGACGAGTTTGCCTCGCGCAAAGAAGTGCGTGGTGGGATAGGTTGCAAACGTGTGCGCCTTCTTGATCTCACGACATCTTCCGGGGACGTGCATTTTTGCTTTGCCGATTTTGATGGTCGGGAATTTGGCGGCAGTTTCTTCCAGAATCGGATCGTACTGCTTGCACGGTTCGCAGGTGGCTAAGCCGTAAGCCACCACGGCTCCGTCGCTGTCGGTAAACTCCTTGTAGTTCTCGTCGCGAACGTCATGAACGATCCCAGTCATTATGTCTCTCCAGCTTGGAGCGAGGACCGAGCGGAGGGCACCTTGCAGAGCCTCACCACTCAGTCCCGGCTCTTCAGCTTAGCTCAGCTTGGCGAGGGCCGCGAGAATGTCTTTGTCTTCCCGCGCCACCTTGATTTCCTGCACCTTCACGTAGGCGACTTTGCCGTTTTTATCGACAATGACGGTCGCCCGCTTGCCGCAGTTCAACGGTTCAAAGTACAAGCCATACTTCTTGACGACTTCACGGTTGAAGTCGGAAAGCAGGCGGTGTTTGAGGTCCAAGGAATCGGCCCAGGCCTTATGGGAGAAGAAGCTGTCGCAGCTGATGCCGAACAGTTCGGCATTGGCGCTTTGGAACTGCGGGAAGTCATCGGTCAGACACTTGTTCTCACCCTGGCAGACCGGACTCCAGTCGAGGGGATAGAATGCCAAGACGACATTCTTTTTTCCCTTGAACTCGCTCAACTTCACGTCCTTCTGATCCTGATCTTTTAACGTAAAATCCGGCGCAGTATCGCCGACTTTAATTTCTGCGGCCACATCACTCATTGCAATCCTCCTAGGTTAGACCCCATGCTACTACGCAAACCCTTTCGTGGTACCACGCCCGGAAAAACCTTGTCAACGGGGCCAGAAGACCTAGGGTAAGCACAAGGGCGAGGTTAGAAAACAAAAGTCCAATTAAACTGCTGGGATACCTGGTCGGCAGAAGAAGCTCACAAGGATGCTGTCGTGATCTCTCTGAAGGTCATCATGCGACCGGCCGGTGCAGCGGTGCGATGTTTGACGAAGCGAATCGTTAGGGCCAGGACAGGCAGATCCAGGGACTGACCAATTTTTTGATTGTGGCCTGCACGTAACACGGCATCGGCAGCTGAGATGAGAAGAGCAATGGTCTCGGTTTCTGGAAGGCCCCGTGCCTGGATCACCTCCAGCTCGTCCAAACCAAACTTGTTCAGGCCCAAGGTGTGGAACCACTCAGACGATTGCCCATCTATCTCACTCTGCTGCACGGTGACGTGATCCCGCACCTGAAAGA
This sequence comes from Nitrospira sp., assembly GCA_021323395.1. Classification (GTDB taxonomy): domain Bacteria; phylum Nitrospirota; class Nitrospiria; order Nitrospirales; family Nitrospiraceae; genus Nitrospira_A. The sequence goes on along the minus strand of JAJONL010000036.1, from coordinate 13,930 downwards.
CATTCAACGGTCGGTCTTGCCAGTCGGAAGGATTCAAATACTCCTGGCAGGTCGTATCGAAGGCTGTGCCTTGGGTGAGCAAGGTAATGCCTCGCGCGAGGCGGGCGGCGACAAGCACCGTATCTGCGATGATGCTCGGTGTAGCGGCGGAGAGTGCCACGGCGCCGAGTTTCTGGTGATCCCAGGACAGGATCGGCTGCCATTGCATGGCATCGGATTCAGGGACGCTGGTCAGGAGCTGTGCGCGCCAAGGGCCATGGCTGGCGCTCATGCGGCCTCCTACTTCATGTTCGAGACAGGTAAGCGGACCCCCGTATTGAAGGTCGTACCAGATTTTCAGTTCGTCGAGGGATGGAGGCGAATCGCGATAGCCGATCAGGTACAGTGGTGATTTCGCCTGGGCGGACTTGGCGGATTTTTTCTTGATCTTCATGCAGACCGCACGCCACCGCGTGGAGTGTTCGCATGGTTACTTTGAGCTTTTCTTAGCCTTCCGGCGATCGTCCGGGTTCAGGAGCCGCTTGCGGAGGCGAAGATGTTTCGGTGTCACTTCGACCAGCTCGTCCTGGCCGATGTATTCCATCGCGAACTCTAATGACATTTCACGCGGGGGCGTCAGCACGAGGGCCTCGTCCGTGCCGGCAGCACGCATATTGCTCAATTGTTTCTGCTTGCACACATTCACGTCCAGGTCTTCGTCGCGGCTGTTTTGGCCGACTACCATGCCTTGGTAGACCTCTACGGAAGCGCCGATGAACAATTCCCCGCGCTCCTGGGTCATGAACAGCGCATAGGCCGTGCTCGTTCCCGCCTCGAAAGCGACCAGCGAGCCATGGGGCGCCACGAGAAGCGCTTTTTCGTCGGCCGGGGCGTAGTCAGAAAACACGTGATGAATGATCACAGTTCCGCGCGTTTTGGCTAACAGGATGTTCTTCAGGCCGATGATGCCGCGCGTGGGTATGTGATACTCAATGTGCATTTCGCTGGCCGTGCCTTCGGAATGTACGAGCTTCATGTGGCGGAGTTCACCGCGCCGCTTGCCGATTTCCTCGATGACCGGGCCTTGATACTCCGAAGGAACCTGAATGGTCAGCTCTTCAAATGGTTCTGTGACCTGATCGCCGTCTCGGTGCAGAATCACCTCCGGCTGTGAGATCTGCAGCTCATACCCTTCGCGGCGCATTTGTTCGATGAGCACGCCGAGGTGGAGCTCGCCGCGGCCCGCGACAAGGAACCGGTCGGCGCTGTCGGTCTCCTGCACGCGCAACGACACGTTCGTTTCCAATTCTTTGAATAACCGCTCCCGGAGGTGGCGCGAGGTGAGATATTTCCCCTCGCGGCCGGCGAAGGGGCTGTTGTTCACTGAAAACGTCATCTGCACGGTCGGTTCATCGATCGTCACCCTGGGAAGTGCCACGGGATTCGCCGGATCGGCAATAGTATCCCCGATGTTCACCTCTTCCAGCCCGGAGAGAGCCACGATCTCGCCGGCTTCGGCTGTTTCGACATCAGCGCGCTCAAGCCCTGAAAAGACGGCGAGATCGGAAATTTTGCCCGGGACCTGACCCCCGTCCTTAGTGAGCGTCACGACATTCTGCCGGCGGGCGATCGAACCTGATTGAATCTTGCCGATCCCCATCTTTCCTTTATAGGAATCTTGAGCGAGGGCGAGCACGAGGAGCTGGAATGGAGCATCGGGATTGATGGCCGGGGCGGGAATCTTCTCCAGGATGGTTTCCAACAGCGGGGAGATCTCCGTCCCTGGTTGTTTGAGATCGAGCGTCGCCACACCCTTGATGGCTGAGGTGTAGACGATGGGAAAGTCGAGCTGTTCGTCGGTGGCGCCCAAATGCACGAAAAGATCGAAGGTGCGATTCACGACATCGTCGATGACGGCATCGGGACGGTCGATCTTATTGATGACGACGATCGCTTTATGTCCAAGGGCCAGCGCTTTCCGCAGGACGAAAGTGGTCTGCGGCATCGGGCCTTCCTTGGCATCGATGAGGATCAGCACTCCGTCTACCATGCGAAGCGTGCGTTCTACCTCGCCGCCGAAATCGGCATGCCCGGGGGTATCGACGATATTGATCTTCACACCCTTGTAGGTGACGCTCGCGTTCTTGGCTCGGATCGTAATGCCGCGTTCGCGTTCCTGATCCATCGAGTCCATGATGCGTTCGCCCATGTCATCGATCTTGCGATGGACGTGCGTCTGGCGCAGGACGGCGTCGACGAGCGTGGTTTTGCCATGGTCGACGTGCGCGATGATGGCAATGTTGCGAATGTCGGTCCGACGACCTTGCGGCGCATGCAGACCATGGACTGTGGATGAGGGCGCTGAGGTGTTCATAATCTCCAATGCCGTGAGAGTGCCAAAAAAAAGACGCCTTCCTATGAAGGCGCCTTAACCGTCCAACTATACCTGATTCGAATGGCATCCCACAAGTCATCGCAAAATTATATCCGGAGACCTTCGTGCCGCTGAATCGAAGCTTGCTTGAGTTTGTCCGGGGCGCAATGTATGGTGTGCTGGTAGCGGGTTGACCTCTTCCTCGCAATCATCCAACTCCATGCCATCTGAATTCGATCACTTACTCGAAAAACCGGAGAAGCCTCGTCGCCGATGGCGATGGTGGAAGGTGGTATTGATCGGTCTACCGCTGGTGCTTCTGTTGGCTGTAGGTAGCGCGGCCGGCATCCTCTGGTATTTTTCTCAAGATTTGCCGTCGCTGGAACCGCTGCAGAATTATCAGCCGAGTCTGGTTACGCGAGTCTACTCCGATGACCGCCAGGTGATCGGACAATTCTTCATCGAGCGGCGCTTTCTCAAACCGCTGCAGGAAATTCCGAAAAGCCTCACCCAGGCCGTGATCGCGACCGAAGATGCGAGATTCTTTGAACATCCTGGCTTGGATATCGTCGGGATTCTTCGGGCGGCCTGGACCAATATTCGCCATGGCGGTCGGAGAGTCGAAGGCGCGAGCACCATTACTCAACAACTCGCGCGTTCCTTGTTTTTGTCCTCTGAACGGACCTTCGACAGAAAGCTTCGCGAACTGATTTTGGCCTACAAGATGGAGCTGGTGCTGACGAAAGACCAGATCCTGGAAATGTATTTGAACCAGATATATTTTGGGCAGGGTGCGTACGGCGTGGCGGCAGCAGGTCAAACCTATTTCGGCAAAGAACTCTCGAAGTTATCGTTGGCGGAAGTCGCGTTTCTCGCCGGCCTCCCCAAATCGCCGAGCCACTATTCGCCGTTCAAAGCCTACGACCGGGCCAAGAAACGCCAAGAGCACGTACTGGGGCGCATGGAGGAAGCAGGATTCATCAGTCGGGCCGACCGCGAGCAGGCTGTGGCTGAGAAATTGAACTTTCGTCGGCCGGGAAGCGAGCATCTCGGGCCCTATTTTGTGGAATATATCCGCCAGCTCTTAGTCGCAAAATTCGGCGAAGCGATGGTCTACAAGGGCGGCCTGGAAGTCTTCACCACGCTCAATGCCGATATGCAAAAGGCGGCGGAATCCGCCGTGTTTAACGGGCTGCGTGAGGTGGACAAGCGCCAGGGTTGGCGTGGTCCCGTCCGCACGGTCGATGTCGCTGCCATGGAAGCTCCGGCACCTGATCCCTCTGTCAAACTTGCGGAGGGGGATGTGATGGAAGGGGTCGTGACGAAGATTGGAAAGGACCATGTACTGGTTCAAATCGGAGGCAGCACAGGGCGGCTGGCATTCGACGATATGGCCTGGGCATCGAAGTATTTGAAAGGCAGAGATCCGACCAAGGATGTCGTCTTGGTGAAGAATCTCAAGCAGCTGCTGGCTCTGGGCGACGTCATTGAGGTTGGAATCAAGAAGCTGGAGAAGGAGATCGTTCATCTTCGATTGGAACAGACGCCGATCGTCGAGGGGGCCTTGCTGGCGCTCGATCCTAAGACTGGCGCCATCCGCGCCATGGTCGGAGGATATGATTTCGCCCGCAGTGAATACAATCGGGCGGTACTCGCCCGACGTCAGCCGGGATCGGCATTCAAACCGCTGATCTACGCGACGGCGATGAATCAGGGTATGAGCCCCGCAACGGTCGTGTTGGATGCTCCCGTCGTCTATGAACAGGAAGAAGAAGAGAAGACCTGGAAGCCGGAAAATTATGGGAAGCGGTTCCACGGCATCGTGAGTCTACGGGAAGCCTTGATTCATTCACACAATCTTGCCACCGTCCGGCTTCTGGATAAAGTGGGCATCCGGAACGTGATCGATTTTTCGAGGACCGTCGGTATCGTGAGCCCGCTCGCAGCTGATCTTTCGCTCGCGCTGGGCTCGTCCAGTGTGGGATTGATGGAGCTGGTGTCGGTGTACGGCGTGTTTGCGAATCAAGGTATGCGTGTCGAACCCTACGCCGTGGCGAGCGTACAGGATAGCGGCGGACGCACGCTTGATCAGATGACCGTGCAGCCTCGGCAGGTCGTTTCGCGCGAGACGGCCTATTTGATTGCGAACATGATGGAAGATGTCATTCAACGTGGAACGGGCCTGGCGGCCAAATCCGTCATTGATCGGCCTGTCGCCGGGAAAACCGGGACGACCAATGACTTCACCGATGCCTGGTTCATCGGTTCCGCGCCTAATTTGGCAGCCGGAAGCTGGGTAGGCTTCGATGACCGGCGTCCGCTAGGTGAAACCGAATCAGGCGCGCATGCGGCATTACCGATCTGGATCGCCTTCATGAAGGAGGCGCTGAAGCAATTGCCCGTCATGCCCTTTGAAATTCCTGACGGCGTGATGTTCGTGAAGGTTGACCCTACCACTGCCCTCTTGACCGACCAAGATGAGCAGCACGGAACGGTGGAACTGTTTACCAAGGGAACGGAACCGACCAAAAGCGCAGGGTCGAAGATCGATGCCACTGATTTTTACAAACTCGACCAAATTCAGGAAGGTCCTCCGCCCAGCCCTTCACCTGCCCCGGTCGAGCCCTAGCTGGAAGACGAACCACTGCCCTCTCTAGCAGGATGCGGAAAAAGTCCGCCAGCGGCGTTTCTCGCATCGTTCAGTGCTCACCGTACGGCCTTGGGAACGGAGCCTGTCCCGGCAGGCTCAGGATGGGCGGGTAAGAAGGAACGTTCGCCTCGAAGACATGGCCGGCTCACTATCTCGCCGGCGTCCACAGACCTGGCGCTCATTATTCTTCGCGCCGTGGACCTCGCTGCGGCCTTGCCTGGGACAGGGCGCGTCTTTGACGCGCCGGGGTCGGGCGGGTAAGAAGGTCGCCTTTTTGCGCATCCTGCGCGCTATTTTGATACCAGCATGCCACGTGAGCTGATCGCGGCGTATTGTGCAAAAATCGAGTTTTCCCCAGCCTGTTAGATCGGGGCGCGTCCAAGTGCACCATACAATGCAACTGCCCAGCGAAAAAGCTCGTCACGATTACTCTGTGTAAACGTTATGATGTAGGAGAGTGGCTATGTATGTCACCAATCAAGACTGTGAGTCTTGATATTCTTCGTGCCAGGCCATTTGGATGGATTCGAGAATTTTCTCGTTCGACTTCTGAGGATCGTCCTTAAATTCCGGGAGGGCGATGATCCAGGCGTGCAGATCCGTGAAGCGGACTGTCAAAGGATCCGTGGCGGGATGGGCCTCAACCAAGCGAATCGCCAATTCCTCGGTGTCGCTCCATTTCAAATCCATTCGGAACTCCTTGCGGGTGCTCAGGCTTTCTCACTCGGTTCGGTCATTTCCGAAAGACTCTTGTTTTGGAGCGCTTCCTTGAGCGAGGTATCCATCAATAGTTCGGCAAAGTCATGAGTGACTTTTTCCACGTCTTGAATACGCGTCCTGATGAGCTTGTGGTCCTCGGTCGATCGGGCACCGTCCAGTGCCGTCAAAGCGGACTTGATTGCGGCTAAGTCGTCTCCTGTCAGCAGGTGGGCCCCTTGACCGAGGGCTTTCTTCGTCGCATGAAGGATAGCCTCAGCCTCATTTCTGGCTTCGATCAACTGACGAGCTTTAAAGTCCTCCGCGGCAAATTTGAATGATTCGCCGATCATTTTTTCCACTTCGTCGTCGGAAAGCCCATAGGAAGGTTTGACGGCCACGGACTGGGTCGCACCGGTGCGAACGTCTCGAGCCGAGACATTCAAAATCCCATTGGCATCGATCAGGAACGTGACTTCGATGCGAGGGACTCCGGCCGGCAGCGGCGGCATCTTGAGTTGGAAGCGAGCCAGACTGCGGTTGTCCCTTGCCAGTTCACGCTCGCCCTGGAGAATGTGGATGTCCACCGAGGTTTGACCATCTACATAGGTTGTAAACATCTCTTTTGCGCTGGTCGGAATAGTGGTGTTGCGACGGATCAGTGAACTGACCACTCCCCCCATCGTTTCGATTCCGAGGGAGAGCGGCGTCACGTCGAGCAGCAACATATCGGTCGTCCCGCCGGAAAGAATATCGGCTTGCACGGCGGCGCCCAGTGCCACGACTTCATCGGGATTCAAATTCGAGTGCGGGGGTTTTCCAAACAGCCCTTCCACGCATTGGCGAACGAGGGGCATTCTTGTCGAGCCGCCGACCAACACCACTTCATCGATGTCCGCCGGGGTGAGTCCCGCATCTTTGAGCGCGAGCCGGCAAGGGCCCAGGGAGCGTTCAATAAGCGGAAGCGTCAACTCTTCCAATTGGTCACGCGTGAGCTCGCGTCGATATTGGCTTTTGCCGTCGGGCAGGTTCAGCGTCACGCTGGTCTTGAGGTCGTCCGATAACCGAATCTTGGCCCGCTCTGCTTCCAGCCGTAGGCTTTGCATGTCATCGCCATGCAGATTGATGTCAATGCCATACTGCTCCTGAATGTCCTTCGCGAACAGATCTCCAATCGTACGGTCCAAGTCGTCTCCGCCCAGATGGGTGTCGCCGTTCGTCGCCAGCACTTCAAAAATGCCGTTTTTTAGCTTCAAAATGGAGATGTCGAAGGTTCCGCCGCCGAGATCGTACACGGCGATCGTGCCTTGGGTCCGTTCTTGGAGCCCATAGGCCAACGAAGCGGCGGTCGGTTCATTGATGATTCGGAGTACCTCTAGACCGGCGATCATACCGGCGTCTTTGGTCGCCTGCCGCTGACTGTCATTGAAATAGGCCGGCACTGTAATGACGGCCTTCGTAATACTCTCTCCCAGATGGGCTTCCGCCCGCTGCTTGAGTTCTTTGAGAATCATGGCGGAAATCTGAGGGGGAGAATAACTTTTATCCCCAATCCGAATGCGGATTACCCCGCCTTGTTCTTGCAGGGTATAGGGGAAATAGGGCACCTCGCTTTGGACGTCGGCCAGGCCTTTCCCCATGAAACGTTTGACCGAATAGATGGTCCGTTCCGGATTTCGTACCAAATGTTCTTTGGCGGCATCGCCCACAATGAGTCCGTTGTCGGTCATGGCGACGACGGAGGGCACCATGGTACGGCCGTTTCTCCCCGGGACGACGGTGGGGGTTTTCCCGTCCATGTAGGCGATAAGTGAATTCGTGGTGCCGAGATCGATGCCGACGATACGAGCCATGGGTATTGTTATCCAACGGTTGCGACGAGGTCGTTGATGATGTTGCGGACATAGGTTCGGTTGGAAAGTAGTTCGCGCATCTCTTTGAGGACGGATTCTTTTTTTGCGCGAATCGCTTCCGTGGGTTCGAATTGGCGCTGCAAACGGTCCCAGGTTTCAAAGAGGTCGAAGAGTCGAGACTCCATATCCTGTTGACGCCGTTCAAGAGCTTCACGATCCGTTTGGAGCTTGGTTCGTAATGCCGTGAGATCCGCCGACGGTTGTCCATCCGCTGCGCGAAACTCTTCCAGATCATCTTGAAGTGACAGAATTTCTTCGAATAGATCTGCAGGCGGTTGATTCCGAATCTCTTTGACCGCCCCGGCTTCCAATCGCACCAGATATTCGGCTCGTTGGATGGGATCCTTGAGCGTCCGATAGGCCGTATTAAGAAGGGCAGAATTCCCGAGGCTGATGGTGCGCTCGGTGTCGGTTTTCGTTTGGTAAAAGTCCGGATGGAACGACCGGCTCATTTCGTAGAATTTGTTTTCGAGGCCGGTGGCATCGATCGTGAGCAGCCGTGGGAGTCCGAGACAGGTGAAGTAGTCTTGTTCTTTGGAGAGGGGCTGGACCTTAACGCACCGTTCGCAAAAGTACTCGCCTGCCACCTCAGACTGGCAGTGCCAGCACATGCTCCTAGCCATTGGAAGCTCGGTGCGAGAGCCGGCGGATTTAGGAGCATGGTCCATTACAGGTCTTCCATGAGGTGTGGCCTGGGGCGCACACCACCCTCAGGCGACAACCGAAGTATGTAGGAGATTACGCGGAGAACGATTCCCCGCAGCCACAGGTCTTATTGGCATTGGGATTGACGAATTTGAATTGGCCGCCCATTAGGTCTTTCTGGAAATCCAGCTGCGTGCCCTGCAGATAGATGGCGCTTTTAGCATCAATAATCACTTTCACGCCTTCGATGTCATACACGGAGTCGTACTGACCGATTTTTTCATCGAAGTTGATCGTATAGCTGAGGCCGGAACATCCGCCGCCTTTCACGCCAAGCCGGAGGCCGCCTTCAGTCAGGCCCTGCACATTAATCAGTCGCTTGACTTCCTTCACAGCAGACTCGCTGAGCGTGATAACGGGGGAAGCGGCTGCAGTCTCTGGTGTCTCCATGTCGATCTCCTTCGCTTGGCACGGCTGGTGCCTGGTTACTTCACCGTCTCTTTACCATCTTCCTTCTTCTTGTAGTCGGCGAGGGCGGCCTTAATGGCATCCTCGGCCAGGACTGAGCAGTGGATCTTGACAGGAGGAAGATTCAGTTCTTGCACGATGTCGGTGTTCTTGATCTTCCCGGCCTCGTCCACGGTTTTGCCTTTCAGCCATTCTGTGGCGAGGCTTGAGCTGGCTATGGCCGACCCGCACCCGAAGGTCTTGAACTTGGCATCCACGATCGTATCGTTTTGAACCTTGATCTGCAGTTTCATGACATCGCCACATTCCGGGGCGCCGACGATGCCGGTACCGACTCCGTCTTCTTCTTTTTTGAAACTCCCCACGTTACGGGGGTTGTTGAAGTGGTCGACGACTTTTTCGCTATAGGCCATGGTGTCCTCCGAATGTATCGCTCACAGTAGTGATGTTTCAGGTTAATGTGCCGCCCATGATACGGATTTCAGGTCGATGCCTTCTTTTGCCATTTCATATAGGGGTGACATTTCACGGAGTTTGGTCACCACCTCGATAATTCTCTTTCCAGCATAGTCAACCTCTTCGTCGAGGGTGAAGCGGCCCAGGCCGAATCGAATGGAAGAATGCGCGAGTTCCGCCCCCACGCCCAATGCCCGCAGTACGTATGACGGCTCAAGAGTTGCCGAGGTGCAGGCTGACCCCGAAGACAGGGCGATTTCTTTGCAGCCCATCAGCAGTGATTCACCTTCAACGTACGCAAACGAGATATTCAGGTTGTGGGGAAGGCGTTGCGTCGGATGGCCGTTCAGATAGACCTCTTCAAGCGCGCTGGTGATGTTGGCATGTAAACGGTCGCGCATGACAGAAAGGCGCGCAGCATCGGCGGCCATTTCTTGTTCGCATAGTTCACAGGCTCTGCCGAAGCCTACAATCAATGGAACCGGGAGCGTGCCGGAACGCATGCCGCGCTCATGTCCGCCCCCGTCCATTTGAGCGGCAATGCGCACCCGAGGATTCTTTTTTCTGACATACAGGGCGCCGACGCCTTTGGGCCCGTAAATCTTGTGGGCGCTAAATGACATCAGGTCGATACCCAGATCCTGCACATCGATCGGTACCTTTCCCATGCCCTGCGTCGCGTCGCAATGAAACAGAATGCCCTTTTCCTTCGCGATCTTCCCAATCTCTTTGATCGGATTGATCGTGCCGATTTCATTGTTGGCAAACATGATGGAGATCAAAATCGTTTTATCAGTAATGGCGTTCCGGACATCCTCCGGATTGACCATGCCGAACTTATCGACCGGAAGATAGGTCACCTTGATGCCGCGTTTGGCTTCCAGGGCTTTCGCCGTGTCCAGCACCGCACGATGTTCGGTGGAGGAGGTAATAATATGGTCGCCCTTCTCGTGGTACATCTCGGCGACGCCCTTCAATGCAAGATTGTCCGATTCAGTTGCTCCACTGGTGAAGACGATTTCTTTGGCATCCGCATGGATGAGTTTGGCAATCTGTTTGCGGGCGGTTTCGACGCCCTCTTCGGCTTCCCAACCGAAGGCGTGGTTGCGGCTGGCGGAGTTCCCGAACTTTTCCGTGAAATAGGGCAGCATTGATTCCAACACCCGTGGATCCATCGGGGTGGTCGAATGGTTATCCAAATAAATCGGGAACTTCATCGCTCGACTCCTTGTTGTTCCGTGGCGACGGATTGAATGGTGATGAGTGGGGTTCCCCCCATCATGTCTTGCAAAGTCATATTGTTGAGAAGCTGATAGATGCTGCTCTGGATTTTCAACAGCGGTGTTCGGATGTTACAGTGCTCGCGTTGCATGCAGGCATCGCCTTCTTTTTCGTGCGAGCAGTCCATAATGCCGAGCGGTCCCTCCAGGATTTCCAAGACCTGGGCAATCGTGATCTCGCGAGGGTTCTTACCCAGCAGATAGCCGCCTTTGGGACCATTGTGGCTGTCGATGAGTCCGCTCTTGGCCAAGGTTTGTAGAACCTTGGCGAGCAATTCAAGGGGGATGTGGTATTCCTCCGCGATCTCTTTTGTATTCACCACGCGGGCTCGTGCAACATCACCATATTGATTGGCCGCAATGTGCTGGAGTGCCATCAGCCCATAATCCGTTTTTTTCGATAATTTCAGCATCGCCTATTGCCGATCAATCAAGTCGGAGACTATAATGATCTCCGATCAAATGAGTCGTATAAAAGTATCACGTGGTCTTTCGTACTGTCAAGGGAAGCGGAGGCAGAGAAACCGATTTACCTCTGTCGATCAAGAAAAGATTGGTCGGCGAACTATTTTTAAATAGGAATGTTCACTGGGCATAAATGAGAAAAGGGGCTGACCACTATGGGCGGGACGAATCCATATATTGAGAAGGCCGATGTCGAGCTACCGACGAAATCCTATTCTTTGACCTTTCTCTTTCCTGATAAGACTGAAAAGAAGGTCGAGGTGCAGCCGGACAAAATTCCTTATGGTCCTACGGGACTTCCCGGAAGCATTCTCGATATCGCCATGGGCAACGGCATTGAGTTGGAACATGTGTGCGGCGGGGTCTGCGCCTGCTCAACCTGCCATGTCATGGTAAAAAAAGGGCTGGATACATGCAATGAAGGCACGGATGACGAATTCGATCAGTTGGACGAAGCCCCCGTTACGACCTTGCAGTCACGACTTGGATGCCAGTGCGTACCCAATGGGACGACGGATGTGATTGTGGAAATCCCTGCCGTCAATAAGAATTTGGCAAAGGAAGGGCACTAAAGACTAGTTGCCTGCTGAAGAAGACGATGTTCTCCCGGTATCTTCTTATCTTTCCTTCGTTAATCATAGGTTTCGAGCTTCACCTCTTTTCGATCGAAGCCCAATTCCATAAAAAATGTTCTCAGCGGGCGCGCAAACGACTTGATCCCGGCGATCATGGGCGTGACTTTTCGTCCATTCAGCGCGACTTGTTTAATTGCCGCGACCGTAGTCGCATGGTTGGTGGGATCTTCATTCACCAGCGGCACGTAACGAAAGCTAGGCTGACTTTCCGCGAGAGTGAGAAACTCATCGTGGTAGAGCTGCTCCGCAGGGCTGGGCGCCTGGGCAATGAGTGTGGTGGCGGGCAAAGGGCCTTCGCGCGCAAGCGAGCGAATCATGCAGCGAAGGGGGACAAGTCCTGAGTAGCGGCCGATCAACAATAAGTTTGTGGAGTCTGGGTCGGGAAGTACAAAATGCCCATAGGGGCCTGAGAGGGAGATACGATCGCCGGGTTTGAGTGAAGAGAGGTAACTGGAGCCCTTTCCCCCCGGAACATGATCGAAGACCAGCGTGAGATGGCCGGTGGGTAAGGGTGGCTCAGCGAGGGAATAGGCGCGGGTGAGGGGCGGATGGTCTCCGATCGGTAATTGAAGGGACACCCACTGCCCTGGCCTGAATGGAATTGCGTATTCGGTCGGACGGAGAACGAGTTCTCTAGTGTGCAGGGTCAGCGCGGTCAGCGAGACGATCTCGGCGATTTGAGTTGGCTCAGCCATCGCCTGTTCATAACAAAAACGGATTCAGAATGGAACAGCCCTCTTCTGTACATCACCCCAATGCCATGTTATAGATAGCGCCCCGTTCACATTATTCCATGAGAGCGCGAGTGACACGATGAGTCAGGTCAGGGTGCGATTTGCGCCCAGTCCCACCGGCTACCTCCATATTGGTGGGGTGCGGACGGCCCTGTTCAATTGGCTGTTTGCGCGGCAGCAGAACGGAATCTTCGTCCTTCGCATCGAAGACACCGATCAAAGCCGCTCTACCAATGATTCGATTCAAGCCATTCTCGATGGCATGCGCTGGGCCAACCTCGATTGGGACGAAGGGCCCTTTCGGCAGACAGAGCGGATGGAACTCTATCGCAATCATGCGATGCGGCTCTTCGAGCAGGGGCATGCCTACTGGTGTACCTGTGCCGCATCAGACCTTGAGGCGCGCCGGAAGGAGGCTGAAGCGAAGGGCCAGTCTCCTAAATACGACGGCCGCTGCCGGAATCTCGGGTTGGAGAAACCAACTGGCGAGGCAGCGCTCCGTTTTAAGGCTCCGCAGGACGGGCAAACGATCGTCGAGGATTTGATCAAGGGACGCGTGGTTTTCGATAACCAGATTCTGGACGATCTGATCATCCTTCGATCCAACGGCTATCCGACCTATAATTTTTCCGTGGTGGTGGACGATGCCTTGATGGGGATCACGCATGTCGTGCGCGGCGACGACCATCTGACCAATACCCCGCGGCAGATTCCGATTTTTCAGGCACTGGGATTTCCACTGCCACAGTTCGGACATTTGCCGATGATTTTGGGTCAGGACAAGGCGCGTTTGTCGAAACGCCATGGCGCCACCTCGATCATGGCCTATCGAGACATGGGGTATCTGCCCGATGCTATGGTGAATTATCTGGTCCGGTTGGGCTGGTCGCATGGAGATCAAGAGTTATTCTCGCGCCAAGAGCTCATCGAGAAGTTTGCTTGGAAGAATGTCCAGACGTCGGCAGCCGTCTTTAACCCCGACAAGCTGTTGTGGCTCAATGCCGAATACATCAAGACCAGTCCGCCGGACCAGGTCGCGCAGATGCTTATACCCTTGCTCGAGCAGGCAGGACTCTCGACCGAGGTCCGTGCCGTTCCGATCGAATGGCTAGCCCAGCTGGTCGTTCTGGTGAAAGAGCGCACCAAGACCCTTCTTGAGATGGTCCACTGGGTGAAGCCCTACTTTGGCGAGACGGTCGCATTTGAGGAAGAGGCAGCGAAGAAATTTTTGACCGCCGGCCACGTGCAGATATTGACCAAACTAGTGGCCAGATTTGAGGCATTCCACACATTCTCAAAGCAGGAGTGGGAAGACGCGTTTAAGAAGTTGGTCGAAGAGGAGAGAATCAAAATGGGGCAACTGGCCCAGCCAGTACGAGTAGCCCTCACTGGTCGGACGGCAAGTCCTGGACTCTTCGAAGTGATGGAGGTGTTGGGACGAGATCGGACCTTGCTCAGGCTGCGTGGGGGAATCGAGCAGGCCTCGCGAAGCTGAAATGCTGCCGGTCAGAAATCGGTCCCGACCTTGACGGAGCTGAGAAGCTTATATTACTGTGTGGACCGGTTGGGGGATCGTCTAGCGGTAGGACGTCAGTCTCTGGATCTGACTACCTAGGTTCGATTCCTAGTCCCCCA
>JAJONL010000035.1 GCA_021323395.1 Nitrospira sp. | reverse complement strand
CTTCTAAGCTGAGGGTCGTTGGTTCGATTCCAACCGGGCGCGCCACGACCACCCTTCTTGATCATGCCGTTCCTTTCTCGATATCGAACAGCTCTAATCCTATTGTGCGGAGTCGTCGCCCTGTACGCGCTGCTGGGTTTTGTGGCCGCACCCTACGCCGTCAAGGCCTATGGGGTTCCCGCCCTGTCCGAGCGTCTTCGCCATCCTGTGTTTCTGGACGATGTTCGGATCAACCCCTTCACGTTCTCGGTCGTCCTCTCGGGTTTTGAAATTCAGGAACCGGACCGGACTCCGATGCTCGGCTTTCAAGAACTGTTCGTGAATTTCGAAGGAACGTCACTGATCCGCTCCGCCTTTGTGTTCGACGAGATCCGGGTCACCATTCCATTCGGCTTCGCGCACATCCGTCCGGACGGCAAGCTCAATCTGCTGGGTCTCATTCCTCCCGCTACCGAGACCACGGCACCGTCGGTAGAGGATACGCCGGACCCGAGTGTGAAGAAGTCTCCTCTTCCCTCGGTGAACATCCGTGTGCTGAATGTGCGGCAGGGAGTGATTGAGTATCGTGACGATTCTCAGCGGAAACCAGTGAGGATCGATGTGGTGCCGATTGAAATCACGCTTCAGAATTTCAGCACGCGACGAGGGGGTGAAAACGCCTATGCGTTCACGGCTGAAGTTGGAAATGGAGAAACTCTCGACTGGGAAGGAGAGGTTCACCTCGAGCCGCTGGAATCAAGCGGACGAGTTTCACTCTCCAATGTCAAACTGAATACGTTTTGGCCGAGCATCCGCGATCGGTTTCGGTTCGACATTCTGAGCGGATCCGTCAGGCTGGATGCGCAATATCGCGTCGACATGCAGCGGGCGCCCGTCAACCTGCAATTGTCCGACGGAAGAATCGTGCTGTCCGATTTCAGGTTGGCAGCGGCCGGGGAGAGCGACGCAGTCCTCACCATTCCGTCATTGGAATTGGAGGCGATACGCCTGGACCTTCCCAAACGTGATCTGGGCGTGCAGACCATACGCCTGACCGGCGCGGACATTCGTGCGTGGCTGGCTCCGGATGGAGTGCTCAATTTTACGACGCTCCTCGCGCCGGTGGCTGAGACGGGCGTGCGATCTGATTCGAAACCTTCGGAGCCTTGGTCGGTGAAGGTGCATAAGTTCGAGACAGCGAAGGCGCGTGTCGCGTTCGAAGATCGCAGCCTGAAGACCCCCGCGATATTCACGCTTGAGGATTTGCATGCGACGGTCGGTGATCTCCGTATGCCGTTCAACGACCCGTTCGAGCTGGCGGCAAACTTGCGGCTCAATACCGAGGGGACGGTCGAAGGCCGGGGAACGGTGCAACTCGATCCCTTGCAGGCGGACTTGACCGTGCAACTGGCGCACATCGGGCTTCGTCCCTTTCAGCCCTATCTCGATCGTCTGGCGAATGTGGAGGTGAAGTCCGGTGAAGTGGACTTGACCGGTGAGGCGCATTATCGAAGCCCGAGAGCGTCGGATCCGATGCTCCGTTACGCCGGCCGGCTGGGGGTGAAGAATCTGCAAATCGCCGATCCGGCCTCACACGCAGCCATCCTGGGCTGGACGGCGCTGGACCTGACTCGTGTGGCGCTGGACATTGCTCCTTCGAACGTACGGGTCGGTGAGGTCACCGTGCGGGAGCCGTCGGTGCGATTGGTCATCGGCAGAGACGGATCGACGAACATCGGGCGGGCGATGCGAGTCGCCGACCCCAGCCCCGTGCAGCCGAAGGCCGCCAGACAGACCGTGGAAGCGGCTGCGAAGAAAGATGCCGCCCCCACACCGATCGCCATCGACATCGTGAGGCTGTCGAAGTTGTCCGCGACGTTTGTGGATGAGTCGATCGAACCCACCGTGACGACCGGAATTCAGGACCTCAGCGGGACCATCAGCGGCTTATCTTCTCGTCAATTGGCTAAGGCGAAGGTGTCCCTTACAGGAAAGATCGACAAGATCGCCCCTATTAAAATCCAAGGACAATTCAACCCCCTCACCGAGGACGCCTTTACGAATCTCACGTTCACCTTTCGAGGCGTGGATCTCACGGCCGCGTCGCCCTATGCGGGAAAGTATGCCGGGTATCCCATTACGAAGGGCCAGCTCTCGCTCGATCTCACCTATCAAGTTTCCAAGAAGCAGCTGGTGGGGGAGAACAAGGTGCTCATTGATCAATTCACATTCGGTGAGGCCACCCATAGCCCGGACGCCACTGGTCTGCCGGTGCGCCTGGCGGTGGCCTTGCTGAAGGACCGGCGTGGGCTGATCGATATCGATATGCCGGTGCGGGGGGATTTGAGCGAGCCTGATTTCAGATACGGTGGGGTGGTGCTCAATGCATTGGTCAATGTGATCAGCAAGGTGGCGACTTCTCCCTTCGCGGCGCTGGGAGGTTTGGTCGGGGGCGGCGGAGATGATTTGCAGTTTATTGAATTCCAGTTTGGCGCGGACACCGTGGAGACCGGCGAACAACAGAAAATCGAGTCGATCGCCAAGGCCTTGCAGGAGCGACCGGCTCTGCGCGTCGAAGTCATCGGTGCGGCCGATCTCACCCGCGATCGGGACGCTCTGGCTCTGCAGAAAATGAGCGCGGAGGTGCAGCGACGCTTTACCAAAGGCGGAACCAAAAATTTGAACGCGGAACCCTCGCCGGAGCGCGAATTTGAATTTTTGAGCGATCTGTATGCGGAAAAATTGGGCCAGCAACCGACAAAGCGGGAAGAGTTGCCGGGAGGAAAAGTCGTCGAACGTGTGCTGGCCGTGGACGAATTGCGCCGGCAGTTGATTCCTGCGATGACCGTGGAGGAATCAGAGCTGCGAACATTGGCGCAGAGTCGAGCGAAAGCCATTCGCGAGCAGTTGGTCCAGCAGGGGCGGTTGCCGGAGGAACGCGTGTTTCTCGTCGAGGTGGAATTGAAGGAATCAGGAGGGGAGAAGGTCAAGGCCCGTTTGAACTTGATCGGGAACTGAAGGGTTGATCAGGCGGGCGAGGATCTAGCAGAATGCAGAATGTTGAAAAAGTCCGCCAGCTTTGTTCTCGCGTCGCTCCGAGGTTCAACGTACCGCAAAGGGTACGCCTCGCCCCCTCGCATCGCTGCGGCCGCGCTGGACGAACTTTTTGACCATCCGGCGGGCGTTCTGAATATCTCCCAACTCACGCGTCACTTTTTTCAGGGACAGCGAAGGTTTTTCAATGGCCTGCTAGGATCGGTACCGCATCCGCGTACCGTGCAGCAGGGAAAGCTCAATTTCGCCCGCGCTCAACTCGAGGGGGAAGTACGCTCCGGAAACCTTGGCCCCGTTGATGCTGGCTCCTTCGAGCCGGGCGCCTCGAAAATCCACCCCCCGCAAATCGGCCTGACGAAAATACGATTCGCTGAAATCCAATCCGTCCGCTTCGAGACCCCGCAGGTCGACCCCCCGTAAATCGCAGCGCGTAAGATCGACCTGCTCGCCGCCGGCCCGCTTGACGTTGAACTCCTTGATGCAGCCCTCGCGGAGCAGGCGATACATCGGGTCGTTGGAGATTCGCAGTCCAGCAGGGGTCGGTTTTTGGTTCTCCATCGGGAAGCCTCTGGTATCTGGTGTCTTTATCGGGCGCCGGAGGAAAAACTTGAGGGTGAAGGGACAAGATCCCCGAGCCTGTGGCCGGAAGCGGCCGAGTGGCCATCTTCCGCTTGCGCCGGGCTCCTGAGACACGTTACTCTTACACTTTCATTCAGCCTGATCGCACATTGCCTACTACACATCCGGCAGAACGGAGAAGGAGGACATCATGGGACTACGACTGGGCGACGAGGCTCCGAATTTTACGGCCGAGACCACGGAAGGAACAATCAATTTCCATGAATGGTTGGGAAATGGGTGGGGTATTCTGTTTTCTCATCCCAAGGATTTCACGCCGGTTTGCACCACTGAACTGGGTTACATGGCGAAAATCAAAGGGGACTTCGATAAACGCGGGGTGAAGATCCTGGCCATCAGCGTGGATCCCCTGGATTCGCATCGCGGCTGGACGAAAGACATCAATGAAACTCAGAACTGCACGGTGAGTTATCCGCTGATCGCAGATCCCGAGAAAAAAGTGGCGACGCTCTATGACATGATCCATCCGAACGCGCTGGACAACATGACGGTGCGGTCGGTATTTGTGATCGGTCCGGATAAGAAAATCAAGTTGATGCTGACCTATCCAGCCTCCTGCGGCAGGAATTTTGATGAACTCCTGCGGGTCGTGGATTCCTTGCAACTGACCTCGAAATACAAGGTGGCGACGCCGGTGAACTGGAAAGATGGGCAGGATTGCATCATTACGCCGGCGGTCAATGACGACGAAGCCAAGACCCTGTTCCCGAAAGGGTTCAAAGCGATCAAGCCTTATCTGCGCGTCACTCCTCAGCCCAACAAATAGCGTCTGCCTCGGATAACGGATGCCACAACGGAGCGGGAGTCAGCCCTCAAGGCTGGCTCCCTGCTTGCTGTGGTGACAGCCTCGTGGCCGGCATAGTACAGGTTGGCCCATGCCCATCACTGCACCTGATCAAAACCGAAAAGAGTCAGACGAGCAGCAGACCGGCCTGACGAATCGTGTGCCAGGCGCGAGTCCCACTGAATCGATCGAATCCTCGAGCGCCGGAGACCGGAAAGTGTTCGCGGGCGTCCGAAACACGAGGATACTCCGCGGTCGTTCTATGCGGTGACGGGGTTGCTTCCTGCAGCAGCGCCAGCACCCACTGGGCGTGACGCGATGATAACGTGACTGAAAAGTCCTCCACTGGGGTGGACAGGATCATCCTGTGTTTCGTGACGCCGCGCGGCATGACCAGCGGGCGCCCTCCTATCCAGACGCAGCGACGCTCAGCAGTGAGCGAGATGGAAGGGGCAACGGCCATGGCCGTCGAGGCCCAGGTACGCGCCACCCGCGGCGCTTTGACCGGATGCGAGAACCAACGGTGGACCGGCAGGTCGAGTCCGGCATGTTCCAGATAGTTGAGCAGCGCCGTGCGCAGACCTTCTCCCAACCAAGCGGGGCAGGCGGCCGCGGGATCGGCATGCCGGAGATCGTTTTCGGCAAACCCTTCGAACGCCGGTCCAAGAATGGCGAGACCTTCCGATGCGGGATTCAGTCCGATCGGACTATGGGCCGTGGCCGTGAATTTGTGCCAGAACGCAGATTGCAGCAGACCGTTCGCAAACAGCTGCCGCACGCGCTCCAGTGAATCCACGGTGTCGGCAATCGTCTCACCGGGGCACCCATACATCAGATAGGCATGAACCAGGATGCCGGCTTGGCGAAGGGCCGCGGCGACCCTCGCCGTCTGGTCGACGGTAATGCCCTTTTTCATCCGTTCGAGCAGCCGATCCGATGCGGCTTCGAGGCCGGCTGTGAGCGCAATGCAGCCGGATGCGGCCAACAGCCTGGCCAGATCCGGTGAGAAGGCTTCCTCGAAACGAATGTTTCCCCACCAGGATATGGTCAACCGTTTTTCGAGCAATCGAATGGCCAGGGCCTTCAGGGCAGCCGGCGGCGCCGCCTCATCGACGAAGTGAAAACCTCGCTGACCTGTCTCCTGAATGAGCGATTCGATCCGGCCCACCAGCACGTCGGTCGGAGTGGCCTCGTAGCGCGCGATGTAATCCAGCCCCACATCGCAGAAGGTGCACTGCTTCCAGTAACAGCCGTGTGCGACAATCAGCTTATTCCAATGGCCTTCCGACCAAAGCCGATGCATGGGATTCAGGCTGTCGAGGATAGAGAGGTAGCGGTTCAATGGCAGCCCCGCATAGGTGGGCGTCGCGAGCTCGTGCATCGACAGGTCCGATTCGCTGCTGCCGTTTTGATACCGGACGGCGCCCTTGGTGCAAACAAACGTCCGGCGAAGTAACTCTTGCGGGCGGCCTCCCGCCAGGTGATCAAGGAGGCAGAGCAGGGGCCGCTCGCCGTCGTCGAGCGTGACGTAGTCGATATAGGCGAAGAGACGAGGATCTTCCAGCCTGCGAAGCTCGGTGTTCACATACCCGCCGCCCATGACGAGCCGAATGTCCGGACGTCGTCGTTTGAGGGCCTGGGCAATACGAAGCGCCCCGAAGAGGTTGCCGGGAAAGGGGACGGTCAAGCCGACAAGGTCGGGGTTGCTGCGCTCAATGTGCGGCCAGAGCGCGTCGAGGAGGAGCTCGTCGGTAAAGCTCAAGGGGCGGGCCAAGGCTTGCTCGATGGGATGAAATGACGAAGTAGATTGGATGATCTGTTCAGCGTAGCGATTCAATAACAAATGGGGCGCCACGGTTTCGTGCAGCAGGTCGGTAAGATCTTCAATATAGAGCGTGGCACGATGACGAGCTTGGTCCGACGGTGAATCGAACCGGCTATTGTCCTGCCGCCGGCCGGTAAAGCGGGGACCTTCCGGAAGAAATCCCCGACGGGCGACGTGGGGCGCGAGCATGGGATCTCGTCCTTGCAAAAACGCAATGACAGGCTCGATGGTGGCGAGATAGGCGTCTTCAAGACTCAAGAACGAGCGAACTTCTCCTCGCCATGATTGACCGGCCTGTTTGATGCGGTGAAACGCCTGTTCCAAGCCTGCTCGCGAGAAGAGGCGAAGGACCATTTCAAGTCCGAGATCTGCTTGGGCGGTTTCATACCCCCGCGAGCGTAAAAATCCCGTCAAATGAGCGGTGGACGGATAAGGCGTATTCAGCTGAGTCAGCGGAGGGATGAGCAACAAAACGCGCGGTAAGGCCATGCGAGGGAGATATCACAACCCACGGTGTGGCTGCCACTCGTCTGAGCAGGCCTATGTGACTGTGTCTTTTCGAGCCGTACGCACGGAGGATTGGATGAAGTACCCGGTCCACCGCTTGAGTCGGAAGTACTCGGCTACCGCCGGTGGCAAATTGGCGCGAGGTACGGCACGGAGGATGGTCATTCCGCATTCCAATGACAGGTCGGCAATGGAAGGAGAGTCTTCCGGGGCGGCGGGATCGTAAATAAGGACCAGAGGTTTGAGCCGGACGTCGAAGTTGATGTTCAGGACCAGGCCGAGGGAATGGTCAGAAAGAACGACCACCGTGCCTGGGGGATACACCCCGAAAATCTGAATCATGGCTATGACGACATCAGGTGCGAAGAGGTGTTGCTCGTGCTTATACATCCTGGAGAGGGCTTCGGCCGGACCCAGCGCCTGGGCCGGGTCAGGGTGATTGATGAGCGAATCGTAGTGGTCGACGGCGCTGACGATTCTGACCGCTAGCGGTATCTGTTCGCCTTTGAGTTTCTCCGGATAGCCCGAACCGTCGAGACGCTCATGGTGACTGCGAATGATGTCCAAGGCCTCTTCCGGAAAGCCGGGATACTGTCTGAGCATGGTGATGGCGTGATAAGGATGCTGGCGATATTCCACGCTCTCTCGATAGGAAAGATTGAATCGGTTTCGAAGGATTCGAGTCGATATGCGCTGCTCGCCGATATCGAGCAACAGTCCGGCCATGCCGATTAATTGTATAGGGTCGTCCTTGATGTCGAAATGTCGGGCGACCATCATGGAAAGCGTGGACACATTGAGGGCATGCAAAATATTTAGGTTATCTAGGTCTTCCGGATCGAACGCGCTGGCCACCATGCCTGCGGCGTCCGTATTGTTTAATAGTGTGCTGAGCCCATTGATGATGATCTTGGCGTTGCGGAGTCCTTCAGGAGATCCGGACGAAAGATCGCGCATCATTCTCGAACTGCGCTGGATCACCTGCCGGTGCGCTTCAGATGCCAGTTCAACCGCCTGTTGGTAATCGCCGGCGGTTGGAACCACCTCGTCGCTCGATGACGGCTCCTTGATCTGAATGCTGTTGTCCGACTGCGCCTCTGACCCTACTTCCGGCATCGAAAGAGAGGACGAACTGTCCGTCGTGTCCGGGTCTGACTCCCGCGGATAAACGAGCACCGTCGTAAGCCCCAGCTTCTGAATGGTGGTGATTTGATTCTGCGTGGCAATTCGAAACGACCGTCGCGGGAACGGATGCTTGAACCATGAACAGTTCAAGTCGACATACATGCCGACTTTAAGAGAATCGGGATGGATGGGGATGGTTTCCGGCGCGGAGACCTTGGAGTGACGATCTGACTTCCGGGGCAACGACATCTGTCTCCGTCGTATGTGAAGAGCAAATTTTCGTGATGGTAAATCATGGTCTATATCGGCTGAGCCTGCCTCAACCTTGACGGAGAAGATACGAAGCCCGGAAGGGGAGGCACGACGTTGACTCCTGTGGGTCGCGTTGCGCACCTGTCCTGGTCTGGTGAACAGCTTCAAGGCCTTTGGTTTGTCATTCGTCGAAGAACACGCGCTTTAACCGTATGAAGCGCTCTCATCATTAACCATAACCTGAACTATTTCCCAAGATCCTGCGGCCCATCTCTATTCAGTATATGGACGAATTGCCTGCAGGCCTTGGCTATCTTGTCAGGCTCTCGCCGGATATCGCTGCCGAGAATGTAAACCACGTCCTGGCCGTAGAGTGTGGTCATCTCATCAATACGAGAGGAGGTCATGCGTCCTGCAGCGGTGGGAAAGATCGAAGGACAGGCCCCGAGCGGACGCCGACAGCTTGCGGCGATCTGCCGGCAGTCGGCTTCGGAGATGGGATAAGTCAGGCCATAAGTGGGGTAGATGGAAATGTCGGCGCCGGCAAGCCTGGGGAGGAGTCCGAAGAGCACAGGCGGAGCGATGCCACTGTCGGGCGAAACATAATGGCTGCCTAGGAAATCCGGATGTGAGAGGAGGGGCAGCGGGATGGGCCCGAGGCGGGCCAACAACGCCAGCGCGTCGAATCCTATGAGCCCAGGACATACCAGCAGCCCGCCTGCACCGGCCTTACGAGCCATGCTCGCTCGTTCCAGGAGCGTGGGCCAGGGGCTGGAGACGTGAGGGATATACAGACAGCGTTTCCCGGTTCGACTGGAGGCATCCCGCACGGCTTCGACGCAGCGCGCCACTCGTTCCTCGAATCGGCAGAAGGGCTGATCGCCCAAACTCTGGTCGTCCTTGATCATATCGACCTCCCCCTGCGCGAATTCCTTGGCGAGGGCGGCCAATTGCCGAGGCGTGAACCCCAGGGGCTTCAGGACCGCGCAGACGAGCGGGCGCGCGGGCACCTGCAGTAGATTTCGAAGACCAGTCGTTCCGAATCGGGGGCCGGCCATCTGCGCCACCAAATCATCCGGAAGGGACAGGTCTGTAAGACGAACGTGCCCGTGCAAGCCGGCCATACCGAATGTCATGTGGAGCAGGGTACTGACGGAGCCGTCGAGGAGTTCAATGGGGAAACTGATCTTGGCGCGGTAGAGCATGGGCCCGGCGGCCTCCCATGCCGTCACCTGACCCAGGAGCTCGTCTCGAATCGCACCGGAAGGAATGACATGATCAGCTGCCTCGACTGTCTGGTCGATGCAGAGACGATCCGCGCAGGCGCGCGCCTGTGCAGCCGATCCCTGGATATGGTATTCCGCCGAGAATCGTCGTCCTGAAAAACCCAGGCCTTCT
This sequence comes from Nitrospira sp., assembly GCA_021323395.1. Classification (GTDB taxonomy): domain Bacteria; phylum Nitrospirota; class Nitrospiria; order Nitrospirales; family Nitrospiraceae; genus Nitrospira_A. The sequence continues at coordinate 11,137 of JAJONL010000035.1, read as the reverse complement.
TCGGGCATTGAAGCATGAGACATGCGCGACTCCCATGAGGTTGCAGTTAGTATCGCGCGGAGGGTACCGTATTTCCGCTCAACCGGGTAGTCCCTCGGCGCGGTGAGGCTGCCCGCACGAACTGTTCTCACGATAAGGAAGCAGATGAAACAAAACCTGGAGAGGCGCGCTCGATCCACGATGGGGTTGCGAGTCGGCGGCCTGCTTATCGTACTGGTTGTCATAATTGTGTGGGGCAACCGCGCGTGGGCGCAACGTCTCATCGATCTCACCTACACCTTTGATGAGACGACCCAGGTCTGGCCGCGCAATCTGCCTTTTCATCGTGACGGGACGGTGCGGGGTGGAACGGAGACCGAGGCCTGGTACGCCACGGGACAGGTTGTGTTATCCGAACATGCCGGTACTCACATGGACGCTCCGATTCATTTCGCGCAAGGACAGGATGGGATCGATCAGATTCCGGTCGAGCGTCTGATGGGACCACTTGTGGTTATTGACGCGCGACTCGCCGTGGCGGACGACCGCGACTATCGTTTATCGTTGAGAGACATTCACCGCTGGGAGGCCCGGCATGGGACCATCCCGCCCGGCGCGATCGTCATGATGCTGACGGGATGGGGGGCCTATTGGAAAGACCGCGAGCGTTATTTCGGCACGGCCACGCCCGACCTTCCGACTACGCTCCACTTCCCCGGGTTCTCACCGGAAGCGGCCGAATTTCTCGTGGCCGAGCGGCGCATCCATGGGGTGGGAATCGACACGCCCAGCATCGACCATGGTCCTTCCCAGAATTTCGAGGTTCACCGAATAGTGAACGGCGCCGGCCTCTATGGCCTCGAAAATGTGGCACGGCTCGATGAGATTCCTCCGTCAGGCGGTCGCCTGCTGGCGTTGCCGATGAAAATCGCCGGCGGAACGGGAGCCCCGGTCCGTATCATCGCCATTCTTCCTTAGCCCGGACTATTCATGAATACCTGCTACGTCGTCCGATCCTCTCGCCCGGCGGGGCTTTTCTCGTTCGGCCTCCTCGACGGACTGCATAAATCAAGGCATGAAGACACGGCCGGCTCACCGTCTCGCCGGCGCGCACAAACATGGCGCGCTTGTATGGTAGCCTTGATTACTTTTCGGGACAGGGCAGCCCGAGCGCTCAGGTGTATCAAACCGGAATACAGCATGGCGCGTCCTGTCCTTTCTACTCCCAAGCCCGAACAGTCGCATGGGTTCACAAGCCCGCATGACGCAAGATCGGGTCATCACGGAGGTTCGATGTCCTCGTCTCTCTCTGTCGGTATTGAGGTGGCCACAGCCCAGTTGGATATCTGTTGCCGTCCGAGTAATACCCGATGGACGGTGCCCCATGTCGCCGGCCGCATGGGGCGGCTGGTCCAACGGCTCAGTCGCTTGCATCCGGCGTTGATCGTATTGGAAGCCACGGGCGGCTTGGAGCTGAGCCGGGTGAGTGAGTTGGCCGCCGCGGCCCTGCCTGTCGCCGTCGTGAATCCGCGGCCAGTCCGGCACTTCGCGAAGGCGACGGGGCAACTGGCCCAGACGGATGCATTGGACGCCGAGATACGGGCACGGTTTGCGGAAGCGGTGCGGCCGCCTGTGCGTCCTCTGCCGGATGACGCGACGCAGCGATGGGGCGAGCTGGTCACCCGGCGACGGCAACTGACGGCCGAGCACAACCGCCACAGTCGGGCCGCGCAGGGGCTGCAGGGCGAGATTCAATGCCACCTCGACTGGTTGGACCAGCGCCTGGCCACCTTGGATGGCGAACTGGGGCAGCAGATCCGACGCAGTCCCCTCTGGCGCGAGCACGATGAGTTGTTGCAGAGCATGCCGGGCGTCGGTCCCATGTTGAGTCGGACGCTGCTCGCCGAATTGCCCGAACGGGGCACGCTCAACCGCCGGGCGATCGCCGCGCTGGTCGGGGTGGCACCGCTGAACCGCGACAGCGGGATGTGGCGAGGCAAGCGGCACCTTGGCGGAGGACGTGGGCACGTTCGCGCCGTTCTCTCTATGGCGGCCGTGACGGCCACACGGTGGAATCCTCGGATCCGAAGTTTCTACCAGAGGCGGCGTACCGCGGGGAAAACAGCCAAGGTCGCACTGACCGCCTGCATGCGCAAGATGCTGACGACCTTGAATGCGATCATGCAACATCGTGTGCCCTGGAATGGAGCCCTTCATGGCACTTGACAACACAGTCGCTTTATTCAGCGCGCCGTGCGCCTTGCGAGAAGCCCCGGCGGGCTTCAGGCTCGAACGCCTCGCGACGGCATTCATGAATAATCCGGGCTAACAGGATGGTGAGAAAACCGCCGGCTTCGTTCTCGCACGACACTGCGGCCTCACCTGGGATAAGGCGCGTCTTGGTGCGCCGGGGTGGGGCGGGTAAGAAGGTCGCCTTTTTGACCATCCTGCGAGTGTGTCCTCCATCGTCTTAACCCTGCTTGCGTCGGCTTTCTGAAGCGCCGAAATGATTGTTCAGAGTCTGTTGGTCATGCGATGAACCACTGCCGGTTGTTCAGCGATTTCAACTGTCCCTTCTGTTATGCGATGCACGAACGGCTGTTTATGCTGGGATTGATGGAGCAGGTCTCCTGGCGAGGTGTGCAGCATGCGCGCCATCTTCCTCTTCCGATGACGGCCTGGTCTGGGCACCGGGCGATGGAGCTGAGGCAAGAGGTGGAAATGGTGCGACGGCTGGCGCCCGAGTTGCCTATTGCGCTGCCGTCCGGGAAGCCTAATAGCGGGCGCGCCATCGCCGCCGCGGCCCGAGCTCTGAGCGTTGATGCCATAACGGCTCCGGCGTTGATCCGCGCGTTGTACCGGCTGTTTTGGATCGAAGGGCAGGACCTATCCGACGACTCGCTGTTGCAGCGAGAAGCCGGGCGTCATGGATTTTCTCCCACCCAGATCGCCGGGGTGAGCGCCTTACCCATCGACCACATTGTGAGAGCGTGGGAGGAACAATGGATCGAGACGGAGCACCCAGGCGTGCCGCTCCTCCAGCGACCGGATCTGCCCCTGCTCGCGGGACTCGTCCCGGCTGAATCCATTCGTCGGTTTTTCTTCGGAGCGTAACCTCTGAGGCAGGATCAGTTCGGTGCAGGCTTGACCGCCCTTTTTCCTTTATACGACCTGCCTCGGACGCTTGCCCGGAGCAGAGCCGCCTCCTGTTCCAGCCTGTTGGAATTCCCTAATCAGTTTGTCACATGCCGACCTCATGATATGAGTGAGATCACGCGGGCCGCTTCGGTCCTCTCACGTTACTCACTCACTGGAGTATATCTATGAAGCCAGCGTCACCCTATGTGGCTGCGTTCATCTGTGCATGGCTGATGGTCGGAGGCAGCCCCTCTGCCGCTCCGGCGGCGGAGCCCGCTGCTCCCGCAGGCAAGGCGGCTGGAGCAGCCAAGTCCTCGCAGGAGGAAGAGAAGAGTGAATTCTACGTGAGTCTGTTCATGCAGGGTAGTCAGCCGTTAAATCGTCCGGTCAGGCTGCAGGACGACCCCTACACCAATACCGACGTCCAGGGTGGATTGGGCGGGGGATTAAAAGTCGGCCTGTTTCCGGCGTTCGCTGGGCGCATGGTGGGGCTGGAGGCCGAGGTCTCCGGTCAAGATGGAAAAGTGGATGCGCCCGCGCGCACGACCGGCGGAGTGACGCGTAGCGCCAATTTCCGGCTCCAATCCATCAATGCCATGGCCAATCTGTTGCTGCGTTATCCGGGTGACACGATTCAGCCCTATATCGGGATCGGCGCGGGATTGTCCGGCGGATTCGCGCGGGATTTAAATCTGCAACATAGCTCGGTTGGAGTGATCCGGGAAAACGCGGCCGACGGCGCGTTCGCCTACCAGTTCATCGGCGGTGTTCGAGCGAATGTGAGCGAGCGGGTGTTCCTCTTCACGGAATACAAATATTTCGTGGCGAATTATCAGTGGGAAAGCGAGTTCGCCGATGGATCGCACGGCCCCTCATTCACGATGAATTATCGCGCGCATATCCTTTCCGGCGGTCTCGGATTCCGGTTCTAACAGGCTGCGAATAACTCGATTTTCCATATCGCCGCGATCAGCTCAGGTAGCATGCTGGTATCAGAATAGCGCGCAGGATGCGCAAAAGGCGACCTTCTTACCCGCCCGACCCCGGCACGTCAAAGACGCGCCCTGTCCCAGGCAAGGCCGCAGTGAGGTCCACGGCGCGAAGAATAATGAGCGCCAGGTCTGTGGACGCCGGCGAGATAGTGAGCCGGCAGTGTCTTCGAGGCGAATCGTACCTTCTTACCCGCCCACCTTGAGCCTGCCGGGACAGGCTCTGTTCCCATGGCCGTACGGTGAGCCACTGAACGATGCGAGAACGCCGCTGGCGGACTTTTTCCGTATCCTGCTAGAGCTCCTGCCGTTCTCACGTCGCTGCTTCCGACGCCCGCGGGCCCTCTTATCCTAGTCTCTGCCGAGGTCCAAGCCCGGTCTTCTGTTACTTTCCCTCTCGTTCGAATCTTCCGCACAGATGACACTCTCTGCCTGATGCGCGCGCTCTTGCGGTTCGTCTTGGGGGAAGCATAAAATGATGTCACGTCGGCTCCGATAACCTGGATGCGGAGGGAGGGGCGGTGTTTTGGGATAAGCGGCATCCTTCGGATACACCGGATCGTTTCTGTTCATTTTGCGGGAAGCTTCAGAGCGCGGGTCAGCGCCTCATCGCAAGTCCCGACCCCGTAACCTGCCATTCCTGCCACAAGCCCTCGACGCTGCTCATCTGCGAAGACTGCGTGCAGCGTTGCGCCCTGTCGCTGATCAAAGACAAGAACAGTGCGTCGCAGGCCTCCTCATCGCTCCCTCTCGTGATTCCCAAGCCGACCGATATCAAAGCGACGCTCGATGACTATGTGATCGGACAGGATCGCGCCAAAAAAGTATTGTCCGTCGCCGTCCACAATCATTACAAACGGATTGCGAATCGGGAGCGGCTCAAACACGTCGATCTCCAAAAGGGCAACATTCTGATGATCGGGTCTACCGGCACCGGTAAGACCTTGTTGTCTCAGACCCTCGCTCGCATCCTTCACGTGCCCTTTACCATTGCGGATGCCACGGTTCTGACGGAGGCCGGGTATGTGGGCGAGGATGTCGAAAACGTCGTCCTCAAACTGCTGCAAAGTTGCGATTACGACGTCGCACGCGCCGAGACCGGCATCATCTACATCGATGAAATCGACAAGATCAGCCGGAAGTCGGAGAATCCTTCCTTGACCCGCGACGTGTCGGGCGAAGGAGTTCAGCAGGCGCTCCTCAAGCTGGTCGAAGGCACGATCTGTAATGTCCCGCCCCAGGGCGGACGCAAGCATCCCGAGCAAGATTACATTCGAGTGGACACGACGAACATTCTGTTCATTGCCGGAGGAGCCTTCGTCGGGTTGGATCATACCATTTCCCAGCGGACGATGCCCAAGCGGCTGGGCTTTGGAGCGATGACCGCCGCCCGAGAAATCGACGGCCACACGGACATGCTGCGTTTCGCGCAGTCCGAGGATTTATTGAAGTTTGGACTCATTCCTGAATTTGTGGGCCGTTTCCCGGTTCTGACCACTCTAGCCGACTTGGATGTGCCGACGCTTATTCGAGTCCTGACCGAGCCACGTAATGCCCTGGTGAGGCAGTATCAGGCCCTGTTCGAGATCGAAGGAGTTGAACTGGAGTTTACGGATGCCGCGGTGAAAGCGGTCGCCCGTCGAGCGGCGGTCATGAAAACCGGGGCACGGGCGTTGCGCACCATCCTGGAAGAAGTGATGCTGGACCTCATGTATGACATTCCTGCGCGAAGCGGAGTGAAATCCGTCGTTATCACCGAAGAAGTCATTGCCGGAATCGGACAGCCCCAGATTCTCACCTGACAGGATACTTAGTAGGCCCCACCTATTTGAACAGCCCGATGAGTCTGTCCGGCAGACGGAACGGGACACACCACACCCCACCCTCCGCCTCTTTGGTCCAGGCAAGGCCGGGGTAGGCATCCGAGACTGAGCCTAGAACTATGCGGCGTGCCTGCTGCGCGTTCCCTGCATGCCGGTGCCGATGTTGGATCCACCGGTTGCAGACGATCCTAATCGCCTCTTTTCAGATTCGCTTTCACCCGACATGGACCAAACAAGCAGCCACACCAGAGCGACCATGGTTCCGAAGCCGATCATTTCCACCATAAGGCACCTCCGTTTTCCGACACATCGAACCGGTCTCGCAGGAGATAGTTAGGGCATCCATTCTCCCTTCAAGGCAGTCTTTCGCCTTTTATCGCTCGGTCTCCGCTGAGTGAGTCTTTACGCAGTAGTCGCCATCGTCATGGGCTCAACCTGTCGGCCACAGAGTCGGAGAAGCTCGTGCAATGTTGCAGCAGCCGCCAGGTCGGCCGCGACCCTAGGCAGCCTGTCTGGACCCGGTCAAAGGTTGCGTGGCTGACTGCCCTGACTTATCGGCTGAATCGTCCGACATCTGCGGCGATCTTTTCGACTTTGAATACACGATGTCTACGCAGATGAGTAAGGTTGCCACCATGGTCAAAAGCCCGAACACGATTCCCCAATAGACGCCTGACATACATCACATCCTCGCGCGTGAATCGCGTGAGTCCTCTATGTCGCGCCAAGACAACAAGCTGTGACGTGCTGACAGTCTGTGCGTTGCGCAATCTTGGCGCCTGGGTGGATGAACCTGCTTCAAGCCCTTCGCAAGAGTGAATTCCAACTGGGGTGTTCGACAAGGGGCTGGGTCCCATCGGTTTGATCGGAGCATGTGCGGACCGCCTTGAAAGATCCGAGTACACGCACGAAGAAAGATTGGACGTATGGCCGTAATCGTGTCCGCCGTCGACAAGCCGGCACTTATGTTGAGAAGACGTGGGATAGGAAGAAGATGACACCCGCCATGTGCGTCCCGATGGAATGATGCTCCACGGAAGAACATGACGCCACCTCCCGGAATGAGGCGGATTGAAAACCAGTCTTTATCCTATTCTCCCCTGAAGTATCGGTCAAGAGGGTGCAGAGTTGCGCGATCCGGACAGTCTTCAGAGGATATCGCCGGGAAGTGGAGCGGAGCGTTGCGACGGTTTCGAAGATTTGAAACGAAGCGTAAATTCTTGTTGATCGGAGTCTGGAGAGAGGTTGAACGAACCTTCGGCGGTCACATGTTCTTGCGAGTGGGATTTACCCTGCGGAAAAAGTTTCAAGTGAAATTCTCCTGCCCGCCGAGATTCTTGAGAAGGCAGACTGCCCTCCACCTCTACATATTCCTGCAGGGTCGCGAGGGCTTGATCCAACAATCCGTGCAAGAATTTCTCTGGGGTAGTCTTGGCAGGCAGCTCACTCGCAACGCGGCCTGCTCCCATACTCAGCAGGGTATGATCGTCTACTGCATACGCCGGCGCGGCGGCAAGGAGCAACAAAATGAGGAGAACGCCGACCATGGTTCAGTCTATCGACCGGCGAAAAAGCAGTCAAGCCCGTGATTGGAGAAGTTTCTCTGAGGATGATGATCCAGGCAGCCTAACAACGAGCGAGCAACTTTTCATTCCGGCTCCACTGGGAGACCGTGCCGCTGTTGTCCGTCAGTTCCATCTTGTCTTGGGCAAGAACTCGCAGGAGGAGCGGAGGGGTTTTACCCTGGGCCGCAATGAGCTTGAAGTGATCCTGATCCGGTTCGATCCGGCCTGATTGGGAGGTGGCCTTAAAAAACTCCGACACATTGGCCGACGTAATCGTCCACACGAATTCCTCCTGGCGCTCGACGAACTTGGCTGAGCCTTCCCAGGTGCCCACAAGGCTTGGTTCCACCGGTGTCAGCCGTTTGACTGCCATCTTACGCGGGACGGCGCCGAATGATTGCCAAAGGAGAGGATCGAACTTATTGGGTCGTTGATCTTTCGGAAGTTTGTTCCAGGTGACGTTGAGAATACCGGTGGTCATGAAACGGTCACTGCCCGCCATTTGGTACGTTCCATGAAGAATCTCTTGATACGATTCAGCTTGCCAGCGCCCTCGATCCGCCACGACCGTGCCGGGCATCACCACTGCGGTGATCAAGGTCCAGTCGGCGCGTTCGCCGAGGGCCAGATGGGCCTTGCCATTCATCATTCCTACCGGAACGCAGCCATACCAATCACCAGCCCACCGGGAGGATGACCCCGTGGGTTCAGATCCCGGCGCAGCCGCAGCGGAGGCAAAGGCCATCGACGGACGAGGAGCTGTGAGTCTGGTCGCAGCAACCTTGGCAAGGTTCGTAACCGCTGCCTGCGCATTGGCCTGTTTTGAAGAGGAAAGCGACAGGGTCACCAGCGCGTCATCCTTTAAAAAGGTCAGCTGAATACTGCCGATAGGAGTAGGAGAACGAAGGGTAAAGGCTCCGTCACCGATGCCTGGAACCGGTTGGCGGTCGGTTTTCGATTGTTGGTCGTGGAAGTGAGTTTTCTTGTTTGCATCCGGACTTGGATCGAGTTCCACCGTCACGGTCTCTTGTGGATTACGTTTAGCCTGGTACAAGCACTGTCTGTCGGTTTGGGGCACCCCTGTGGCGACGGGGGTGCCGATGGCCAATTCGACGTCGGCTTCGGTGATGATCAAACAAGCGTTCAGTTTTGAAGAAATCACTTCGGAAGATTGTGAGCAACCGAGGATCGTGGCCCCGGTCAGCAAGAGGAAGAATGTGACTTGAATAGAGGGTACGATCGACATGGAATTCCTAGTCTAGGAGGCGCACTCCCAAATAGCAAGCTGCGGCGAGGCTTCGACGAGCGGTATCGAACTCCGGCCAGGATCGGTTGTCGACTCGAAGGGGCGATTATCCGTGAGCCGGCACGAATTTCAGCGAGACGCCGTTGATGCAGTATCGGAGGCCGGTGGGCTTGGGGCCGTCATTGAAGATGTGACCTTGATGGCCGTTGCAACGGGAGCAGTGGACTTCGGTGCGGGTCATGAAGAATTTCGAGTCCGTGCGCGTCTCGACTACCCGGGGATCGATCGGTTGCCAGAAGCTGGGCCAGCCGGTGCCGCTATCGAATTTATGCTCCGACGAATAGGCGGGGAGGTCGCAGCCGGCGCAGTAGTAGATTCCGGCCTGATGATTGTCATGTAGCGGACTGGTAAAGGCCCGCTCGGTATCCTCATGCCGCAAGACCTGATAGGCTGGGGAGGGCAGCAGCTTCTTCCACTCGTCGTCGCTCTTGCTCACTTTCACAATCGGGCCGATATCGATCTTGTCGCCCATAATTCCCTCTCAGTTTTCGCGGATGGTGAGACAGAGGTGTATCGCGATACGTTATCATGCCTCTGTCTCACCATCCAACCGGTTCTACAGCGTCGGTCCGGTCATTTCTTTTATGCTCCGGCGATTGACGTGCCCGCCACTGCCTCAAGCTGAGGCCCGTGGGTCGGGTCCTCGTGGAATGCAGCCTGCAGCACCTCATCCAATCGCTGGACCAGGAAGATCTGCAAGTCTTGCCGCACTTCCTCCGGGATCTCTTTCAAATCCTTCTCGTTCGCCTTCGGCAGAATGATGCGCCGGAGTCCGGCTCGATGGGCCGCCAAGACCTTTTCCTTGATGCCGCCGACCGGCAACACCAATCCGGTCAGACTGATTTCTCCAGTCATCGCCGTGTCACTGCGCACCGGCTTGCCGACATAGGCCGAGGCCAGCGCGGTCGCCATGGTAATACCGGCCGAGGGACCGTCTTTGGGAATGGCGCCGGAGGGCACATGGATGTGCACACCGTTCCGCTTGAATCGCGAGATGTCGAGACCCATCGCCTCGGCATGGCTCCACAGATAACTGCGCGCAGCGCGCGCCGATTCCTGCATCACATCTCCCAGCTGACCGGTCAGCGTCATGTCGTGGCTGCCCGGCAGCAAGCTGGTTTCGATGTACAACACGTCACCGCCCGTCGGCGTCCAGGCGAGTCCGGTGGCGACACCGGCCGGCAGGTCCTTGCGAGCCTCTTCCGGTTGGAACCGCTCCTGACCCAGCCACTCGTCCAGTAACGTAGGCGTGATATCCACCGTGGCCGACGCGGAATCCGCAGGCTGATCCGCCAAGGTCACGGCAATTTTTCTCGTGAGGCGTCCCAACATTTGTTCCAACTGCCGCACTCCGGATTCCCTAGTGTAGCGGCCGATAATCTGATCGAGCACCGACTCCGGCAGATTCACATCCTCTGTCCGCAAGCCGGCTTCCTTCAACCGTCTCGGCCAGAGATAACGAACCGCAATCTCGCGTTTCTCACGCTCGCTGTATCCGTTCAAGCGGATGATCTCCATCCGATCCAGCAACGGTTGCGACAGGGTCTCCAAGGTATTGGCCGTCGTGATGAAAAACACCTTGGACAGATCGAACGGCAAATCGAGATAGTGGTCGCGGAACGTATGGTTCTGCGCCGGATCCAAAATCTCCAGCAAGGCGGCAGCGGGATCGCCGCGGAAGTCGCGGCCCAGTTTATCCACCTCATCCAGCATGATGACCGGATTGTTGACACCGGCGCGCCGCACCGCTTGAATGATGCGACCGGGAAGCGCGCCGACGTACGTGCGGCGGTGGCCGCGCAGTTCCCCTTCATCATGCAGTCCGCCGAGGCTGAAGCGCTCGAAGGTGCGCCCCATCGATTTGGCAATGGACTGCCCCAAACTGGTTTTGCCCACACCGGGAGGGCCCACCAGGCAGAGGATCGGCGCCTTGGCGGCTGGGTTCAACTTGAGCACTGCCAAATGCTCCACAATGCGTTCTTTCACTTCCTTGATGCCGTAGTGATCTTCGTTCAGAACCTTTCGAACATGCGCAAGGTCCAGATGTTCTTCCGAGGCCTTGTTCCACGGCAGTTCGAGCACCAGCTCCAAATAACTGCGGATCACTTGATGCTCAGGAGAAGCGCTGGGCGTCTTGGCCAGCCGCGCGAGCTCCCGGTCCGTCTCTTTCCGCACATGTTCGGGAAGATCGGCTTCTTGGATTTTGGTCCGCAAGGCGCCGACTTCGTCTTCCTCGCCGTTGCTCTCGCCCAACTCCTGCTGAATCGTCTTCAGCTGTTCACGCAGGAGATATTCGCGCTGGGTCTTGCCCAACTTCTCCCGGGCTTCGCTCGCGAT
>JAJONL010000138.1 GCA_021323395.1 Nitrospira sp. | reverse complement strand
ACGCTCACCCACCGCGGGTGCTTGGGCATTCATGCTGCCTCGACCAGCAGCTCAATGGCAAAGCTGAGTGATTGCTCCGTGGTTTGACGGGTCCCGTTGCGGACGCCATCTTTATTGCAGAAAGACTTTGTTGGCACATGCCGACTGCCATTTATGCGTGTCCTATATCGGACAGCCTATTTGTAAGCCATTGTAAAACCATGTAGCGAATTGGAATGTTTTGGCGCGTAAGACATTGAATTTACGTATCCCCTGGGGCCCTTTTAAGGCGGATAGCAGCTTGATGGTCCCGCCGGCACAGAGAGCCAGCCTGTTCAAAGAGCCTAATACGCCTCTGGCCGCGTTTCTCCCAAACCAAGGTCGTCGGCCCGACGTTGGTCCGATAGGAACTTTATCATCACCCACATCCTAGGGTTATGCGGAAGGAAGCGATGCGAAGGGCGCGGTGACCGTTGCGCGCGTCCCGACCCCGGGTTGCGAGGTAATCTCCAGTCTGCCGCCCAACTGGTGGAGGCGTTGCTGCACGCTCGACAGGCCAAAACTATGGAGGGCGGATGGTTCCGGGACCGTCGCGGTGCATCCCTTCCCATGATCCTGGACCACGACTCGGATCAGGCCCTCGCTCACTTCTAAGCTCACGAAGGCTTCGTTCGTTCCCGCGTGTTTGAGGACATTGAACAGCAGTTCGCGCACACATTTCAGAATGGTCATGGCGAGGTGTTCGGCGACCACAACCGGAAACTCCGGCGCCTCAACCACCACAATGAGGCCATGTTCGCGCATCGTGTCACTCAGCCATTGGAGGGCGATGTCGAGCCGGCCCTCCTGCAACTGAGGTGGTAATAAGTCTGACATCAAGGATCGCGTGTAGGTCAGGCACCGAGCGAGGACGGTGTCGATTTCTTCCACCGTGTCGTCGGCAGGGCGGTGACGTTGGTGCTGGAGTTTCATGCGAGCGACCACCAGCAGTTGGGCCAGATCATCGTGCAGGCTCTGGGCCAGCTTCTTTTGTTCGTGCTCTTCGACGGTGCTCAGTTGATCGGCCAAGCGACGGATTTCGTCCTGGGCCGCTGCCCACTTCTCGGCCAGAGGTATGGAGTGTTCACCCGGCGTCAGGCTGACGTCCCGCAAGAGGTGCCGGTATTCCTCTTCCCGTCGATGCAGTCGTAACAACGCCTGGACCGAGGCCAGAAACTCTTGGGGGGCCACGGGTTCGGTCAGGTAAGAGTCCGCATACTCCAGCCCCAGTGCGTGGTCATCAGAGGACGTGAAATAGGCGGAGATTTGCAAGACCAGGATGGGGGCGGTCCGGGGATCCTGCCGAAGCTGCTGACAGACATCAATTCCCGAGATGTCTGGGAGCTTCACATCCAGGACAATGAGGGCGGGATGCTCGCTCCGGGCGAGTTCCAGCGCCTCTGAGCCCGTGCAGGCCTCAAGCACCTGATAGCCAGCCTGTTGAAGAATTTTGCCCCGTGCGTACCGAACCGCGTCGTTGTCATCAACATTGAGGACCGTGCAAGCTGGTGCAGTCACCATAGGTGGCCTCTGTCTTGGATGGGTACAGCGGAGCCTAAGTGTACAGCGGCGGTGTCTGCTAGAGCAACCGGATTTGTATGATTCAAGAGGCCTCCGTTGCCGGAATGGACGGATTATTGAGCCGGATGGCGCGACGCGCTATGTGTGACTGTCCAGGCACCCTACAATAGCTCCTTGACCCATGGCACGCTTCGTTCAGTCGATGCCGTTGCGGCCCATCAAGGGTCTGATCGTCCCTGACGCGTGGTCGCCTCCGGGGTGGTCTGGATCGCGTCCGTGTTCCAGGGTTCTCGGGGTCGGTGTCCCAGTGTCGGCCGAAGTCTAGGGTTTTCCTAGTACCGGCAACTCGATCTCTCTTCTACAGTGCGGGAATACATCCATTTCTTATCGAAGCAACGCGGCTGGTCTCCCTGCGAAGTCTATACCCTATGATTAGCGTCCTCGTGGTAGATGACCATGCCTTGGTCCGACGGACTTTACAGGCCGTTCTTGAATCCGAACCGATCTTGACAATCGTGGGCGAGGCGGCAGATGGCTTAGAGGCCATTCGGATGGCTGAAGCCGTGCATCCCCATGTCGTGCTGATGGATCTCTACATGCCTCGGATGGATGGAATCGAGTCGACGCGTCAAATCCATCGGCACTTGCCCGAGACGTGCATCATTGGCATGTCCTCGGAGAGCGGTGCCTGGGTCAAGAAGGCGTTCCTCTCTGCCGGCGCCCGCGCCTTTCTCCCCAAGGAACTCGTTCCAGGCCACTTGGTGGAGGTCATTCAGAAAGAATGTTCGCTCTAGCTTGTCTTCGTGGCCGCATGGGGAGATAGCGTCGCGCGGCCATTCTCTTTCTCTCGAAGTCAGAGAAGGCGAAGCCCAAACAATTTAAGGTGTCGATCGCCCTGTTCGTGCAGGCGCTCCATGACGGCGGCCTTCCTTCTCCAGCAGAAGCAGGTCGCCATGCGCCACAGCCCCGTCGCCTCGCGCTTTTAAGGCGACAATTAAATCAGTAATTCCACCGGCGTCATTTAGTTTGCAGTTCCCGGCGGAATGGCCACATCGGTTACCATGTGTTCGTCATCGAGCATAAGAATGACAGCTGAACCCTTAGAGAGTCCCTTGAGAAGCGGCTCGACCAAGGGACGCACCTTGTAGGTTTCCTCACCCCCGCTTTCGGTGGTGATGCCGATCGATCCATCCTTTAGCGTCGACGACAGCACCCCTGGGGTCCGTTCAAACGGGTTCTTCAGCGGTGAACGGTCTTGCGAGGCGGCTGTCGCTTTTCGGGCAGCCGCCTGGTCGGCATACGTCACATCGGCAATTTGAGAAGCCTCGTCAACAAGAAACAGTGCATCGACTCCCACCGGAACACCCGCCACTTTGGCGCGCGCGAGTGGCTTGATCATATATGATTCCTCGCCGCCATCGGTCACTTTGATAACAGCTTTTTCTTGACCAGTCGTCAGTGATTGCGCCAACTTGCCGCGAAGAATTTTGTGGTTATGCTCTTCCCCCGCCAAATGCGCGTCCACTACCTGATTTTGCGGATTGAGAGTGACAACCACCTGGTCTCCCAGTTTGAATGGGGCGAATCCTTTTTTTTCACGATACTTGGCCGACAAATAACGCGGTTGCAAATCGCCGGTATCAATCTTGATCTGGTCGCTGCGCATCTCCTCGACGACGCCGATCACCTCCCGCGTGCCCGGAAAGGGTGAGTTGGGATTAATTTGTGGTTGCGTCGTCACCTGTGAATTGGAATGTTGAGTCGTCGGATGTTGAATGGTTCGAGGCGTACCGGTTTCATGGCTCGCGCACGACACGAACGTGATCGCACCAACCCCTAGGAGCAGTGCGAGCCTCAAACCTTGCTGACTCGCCAATGCCTTCGTGCGCTTCGGCTTTCGGGCAGGAATAGGGTCATCTTTCATAGAATACTGTATATGGCGCATCTGGATATCCTCCCTCCATAGAGTCAGTCGAGAGACATTTGAGCGTGACATGCCTGCATGATCGCCACACCTAGGGAATCACCTTAGCACCCACTAGGCCGCCGAGACTGTGCGTTACGAAAACAAGCGACATCTTCCCCACACCGTGGTTATTGAGGTCCTCCAAGAGACTGGCAGCTGTATCCTGTAGCTCCGTTACCACACCGTTAGCGTCATGACATGAAACAACGGGCGCCCTTCACATTGCCATACTCAACGAGCTAACTGCCATCTTTCTGGGCTCATCTGCCTTCAGTGGGTCGGGAAGATATCGACGACCTCGTTGTCTTCGTTCAACTCCACCCGAACGAGTTCGCCTTGCTTCCGCATGGACAGCTTGCTGCCTGTTCCCTCATCCATTGCGAAAGTCTGCCTCTCGTCCGCATCGGTGATCTCGATGAATTCCCAGAACGGGTCCGCATAGGTCAGCTTGCCAGCGATCAGGCGATGGCCTGCAGGCTGAGCATCTTTCTTGTGCAGATCGATCAGGTCGTTACCCTCATCGATGACCAAGTAGACTTCGTCCCCGACCTTGGGCTCATCAAGCCCCATGCGCTCGGCCTTGTGGAGGCTGACCGCACGATGCTCCAGTCCCTTCACCGGTTTAAACCACACTAAACCCGACCCGACCTTCTCGACCGTCGTCAGAAGGTGTTGGTGTGTGCGCGGCGCAGCTTCGCTTGACTCAAGGGCAAACGCCTGGCTCCCACACCACGCAAGGCCCACCGCCACAACGATGCTGACAAGCATGGGACGCATAAAGCTCCTCCTTCCTTCTCTTCCTCCGCAGGAGGAAGTCACCACCAGCTTTACTGTGGATCGTGCGATTTGGCCGTGTCATGCGGCGCACAGAGCAGATGCCACCGCCTGTCGGTCGCGGACCTTGGCAGGCCCCCAGATAAATCCTTGAACTCATGGGTGCCTCGTGCAGAGCGATGCAGACGAATTTAAGCGTTGGAGCGGCGGAGACTGGAGAATCGGTCGCGCGAGGAACGACCAGGACACGCGAGGGATAGGGCAGTCAGCGGGGCTGGAACACCCTCCTTAAATCGTATGCGCATGGACGCGGCTTCGTCAAGCGGGTATGCATCTTAAGGAGTCGTTTTCCGAACACTTCGGACACTTTTGACGCATGCGAGAGAGTCCTTCCGTTGTGCATATAGAACAAGTGTAGAGATAGGATAGCTCCACGCCGGCATTTGCAGCTACTGTGTAAGGCTCGTGGACATCCCATTGTGTTCGCCTTCGGTGACGGGCATGGACCACGGAGCACACAATGGCGAGTGGCCCATCCCGGTGAGCAGACGGTAATCGTGGCTTTTCCTCAGCCGTGCACCGTTGAACACGTCACCATGGAAGTGGAAAAGCGTGAGTTCATGCGCACGCAAGAGGTGCTGCTCGCGTCGTCGACGGATGGCGGCCTCACGTATCGAGAATTGGTTCGCCAGGAGTTCAATTTAGCCCCGATGGGGCACCTGGGAACAAGAGAACTGGACGATTCATCCGGACGACGTCACGCATGTGAAATTGGTGATCAAGCCAGATAAAAGTCGGAGGGATTGTTACGCGACGCTCACCTCCCTAGTGCTCTCTTAGTCGTAAGTGATTTTTTGAATCAATCCACAGGAATGCAGGACGGGAAAATGCGCTGTGGCCTGCACACCATCATCCAAATCAGAGTGAGGCGCATCGTCATTCCCGGAATCCCCACGACCATATCCATGGTGCGGTGGAGCCAGCCATCCTGACTAGATATTAACCCTACGTGTTCCGGGCGTGTTCAATCCAGAGCAAAATTCGCATAAATCCACCTTATTTCATCTGAACAAAACGAAATAAAAAACACTGCAAAGCGGCCCTGTAAGCCATGTTTTTAGGAAACCGCTGCTCTATCCAACTGAGCTACGGGGGCTTTCACAAATTTTCAATACCCTACACGACTGCCGCTGAACCCTCAAGCGCCGAATGCGGCTGACCGTGACAAAACCGCGACAGCCGCCCGGTCGCCCGCCGATTGAGCACCTCAATGCCCCGCCGCAGCGGCTCTATGCAATGGTGCGCGTAGCGTTGCGTCATCGTCGGGTCCTGGTACCCACCAACCGTTGAACGTATACGGATCGGCGTCGTCCTGGCAGAGCCGCGTCGCGAACGTGTGCCGCAGGTTATGGAAGCGGCAGTTTTCGATGCCGACCCGCGTGAGCGCCCGGCGAAAGGTTCGATTCACTGTGCCTAACGTGCGGCGTACCCCTCGCGATTCGAAGACTACGAGGCTCGCGTTCCCTGAGCGGCCCTGGCGCCGGCGCAGCACGTTCATCGCCCGGTTACTCAAGGGAATGGTGCGCGGGTGCCCGTTCTTGGTCGTCGCGGCTTCCACGGTGAGCGTCCGTAGTTCAGATCGACATGAGGCGACGGGCGGGACAGGATCTCGCCCAGCCGGAACCCCGTTTCCACGGCGAATTCGACCAACTTACGGAGCCAGGCCGGACAGGCCGCGAGCAGCGCCGTTCCTCTTCGGCCCGCAGCCAGCGATCCCCCCTTAGGGTTCTTTTTCCGGGGTCACCATGGTAAACGGGTTGCGGCTCGCCCTCTGCCACTTTTTCATCGCGAGATTGAAGGCGGGGCGCGCCATCCCCAATTCCCGGTTCACCATAGCTCCACTGACTCCCGCCTGCCGACGCGCCGTCTTGTAAAGCGGCGATCGCGGCCGGTCACATCAACCAAGAGCAGGGGTCCGAATGCCTTGGCGAGACGGGTCTTGAGACTTCGGTTTCGCCGATGGGTGGGCCCGCGGCTTGTTGTTGAGCACGCTGTGGGGAGACTAGGTGTTTCCCTAGATTCCCCCCCACTCTTTGGCCCATCTAATATGTCCTCCCCCACCAGTGGAGAGTGGGACGTGGACGACCACGCCCTGGTGTGGCAGGGGACTTCGCGCGATGTTGGGGGCTATCAGCTATGAGGATGTACAGGTCGTCGGAAAGCGGTGACGGTCGGGACTTCCGCCTGGAATCGGGCTGGGAACTAGGAGACCGCCACACGGGAGTGCGAGCGGCGCGGAATGCCTTTCCAGCCGGAGCCGATGCGCCGGCGTGCCAGATCGAGATCGTAGAGTTTTTGTAAATTCAACCAAAACTCATCGGATGTGCAAAATATCGAGCGAGACGCAGCTCAGTGTCGGCGGCGGTCAAGTGCCAGAGCCTCTATTTGACGGAGTTCCTCGGCCCTGAGATCGCGGTAGACCCGTGCGGGGCTTTGTAATATATCCTCGACTCTGGGAGATGGAGCTTTCTCGATAGTTGAGTTCGACTTTAGGATATCAGGTGGAGAAATCAGCACATGGAGATGAGTGAGAAGTGAGGGATGAGTGGGAGTAGTCAGAGGGGAGAATGGCGACGGAGCGTGGCGTGTGATACGTGACGCATGATGCGTGAGTGCCAAATAAACCAAAGAAACCAATGAGCCAAACAAACCAAACGGGCGAGTGGCTCATCGGCGGCAGCGAGATGGGCGCGCTCATCCGCGCAAAAAACTGGTCGAAGACCTCGCTCGGGCCGATCGAGTCTTGGCCGCATAGTCTCCGCACGACAGTCAGCATCTGTCTGGCCTCGGACCTTCCCATTTGCATTATCTGGGGGCCTGATCTCGTCCAGATTTACAATGACGGTTATCGAGTCATCTGCGGTGGGAAACATCCACGTTCGATGGGCCAAAACTTTGCCGAATGCTGGCGCGAGGCGTGGCCGGTCATCGGTGGCGCGCATGATTCGGCGCTCGCGGGCGACACGGCCTTTTTGGAGAATCAACATATCTTCCTCGAACGCCACGGGTATGTCGAAGAGTGCTTCTTCACTTTTTCGTTCAGCCCCATCCGCGATGAGTCTGGGCGCGTGGTTGGGCTGTTCCATCCCATCATCGAGATGACCGCCAAAATGTTGGGCGAGCGACGAACCCGCGCACTGCGCGATGTAGCCGCTCGGACCGCCAATGCCAAAACCGTCCAGGAAGCCTGCGCGCTCGTGGGTCAGTCGCTTGCTGATCAGGAATTGGATGTTCCTTTCGCTCTGATGTATGTGTTCGTCGGAGTTGGTACCTCCGCCCGGCTGGTTGCTTCGACTGGCATACCCGACAGCGCCGAGGGAAACGCGATGTCGTCCGTCATGCCGCAGTTATGGGCGCTGGCCGAAGTCCCGGCGGAGCGACGACATGGCGAAGTGGTGGAAAAGTTCGGGGCGCGGTTTGGGGATTTCAGGTGCGGTCCGTATCCGGAATCTCCGCGAGAGGCGGTCGCGTTGCCGCTCGTTCTTCCAGGCGCCGAGCGTCCAGTCGGAGTGCTCATCGCGGGTGTCAGCGGACGGTTAAAATTGAATCAGGCGTATCGAGATTTTTACGAGTTGCTCGGAGCGGCGGTCACGACGGCCGTGGCGAATGGGCGCGCGTTCGAGGAAGAGCGAAAAAGGGCCGAGGCGCTGGCTGAATTGGATCGAGTCAAGACCGCATTCTTCTTCAACGTGAGCCACGAGTTCCGCACGCCGCTCACGTTGATGCTCGGGCCGCTGGAGGATGCATTGGCCAACGCCCACGGTCATCTCCCGCCGGGTGCATCCACGGACTTGGAGATATCCCACAGGAACGCCCTCCGCCTCCTGAAGCTCGCCAATACCATGTTGGATTTTTCCCGCATCGAAGCAGGACGCATACTGGTTTCGTATCATCCGACCGATCTCCCGGTCTTCACGGCGGAACTTGCCAGCAACTTCCGGTCGGCTTGCGACAAGGCGGGTTTGAGGCTCATTGTCGATTGTCAGCCGTTCAATGGAGGCGAGCGCGTCTTTGTCGATCGCGACATGTGGGAGAAAATTGTTCTGAATCTGCTGAGTAATGCATTCAAGTTTACCAAGCTGGGGCCGACGATTACCTCATCAAGCCTTTCAGCGCCCGTGAGTTGCTGGCTCGGGTCGAAACGCATGCCAAGATGGCCCGCATGCGACGCGACGCCCAGGTCGCG
>JAJONL010000137.1 GCA_021323395.1 Nitrospira sp. | reverse complement strand
CACGAACGGGTCGGAAATCTCCAGGGCTGCCGTCTTCTCTGAATCGGTCTCGGCGTTTTGCCCGGAAGTCAACCATCGGGTGAGCACGGCCTTCAATTGGGCCACAGTGAAGGGCTTGGCGAGGTAGTCATTCATGCCGGCGGCGAGACAGCGGGCGCGGTCGCCGTCCATCGCATTGGCCGTGAGGGCAATGATGGGCACATGGCGCCTGCTGTGTTTTTCCGATTCTTGATGGCGAATGGCGGCCGTGGCGCTAAAGCCATCCATCTCCGGCATCTGACAATCCATGAGGATGAGATCGAAGGCGGTCTGCGCGGCGGCTGCCACGGCTTCATGACCATTGCCGGCTACCGTGACAGTGCATTCAAAAAGCTCGACCATTCCGAGCGTCACCTCTCGGTTCACGGGGTTATCCTCGGTCAATAAGATCCGTGCCCGCAGGGGAATCGCCTTGCGCTCGACGTGGGTTTTTTCTGGGGGTTCTGTCCTGAGGATGCCAGCGCGAATGTGGCTAAGACAGTTTTTTAGGAGTGACTGGCGAATTGGTTTTCTCAACCAGGTGTGGAACAGCCTGGTGTGTCTTTCCGATTCTTCGGGCAACCGATCCACCGAGCTGAGGGCAATGAGTGTGAGGAGCTTGAAAGCTGGATCGCTTGTCATGGCGTCGGCCAAGGCCAATTCATCCATGCCGGATATGCCCATGTCCAGCAGCGCGATGTCCACTGGTGTTCCCTGCTGACCGGCCTGTCTCAACCGGCTTAGGGCTGTCGAACCCGAATCGGCGGTCGTGACGGTCGCTCCCCATTGCCGGAGGAGTTCCTCGAGCACGTGCCGACTCGTCGGGTGATCATCGACGATCAGAATGTGGGTGCCGCTCAGGTGTTGGCTATCCGAAAGTGAGAGGCTTGATTCAGGTCCTCTTTGGAGCGTCGCCGTGAACCAGAAGGTCGATCCGTCCACCAACGGGCTGGTGACGCCGACTTCTCCGCCCATGAGCTGTACCAATTGTTTGACGATGGCCAGGCCGAGACCGGTGCCACCGAAGCGGCGGGTGGTGCTCTCGTCGGCTTGGGAGAACGCCTCGAAGAGCCGCTCGCGGGCCGATGGTGTGATACCGATTCCAGTGTCGCTGACGGAGCATTGGAGGGTGACGGCGGATGATGTGTGGGATAAAAGCCCGACCGCCACGGCCACTTCGCCTTCCAGCGTGAATTTGATGGCGTTGCTGACGAGATTGATGAGAATTTGGCGCAGCCGCGCAGGATCCCCTCGAACCCGATCAGGAATTTCCGGCGAGATAGAGCACGTCAGCTCCAAATGTTTCCGTGCTGCTGGTTCCGCTAAGAGATCGACAGCGTCTTCCACCGTCTGGCGTAAGCTGAATTCTATCTGCTCCAGTTGCAGTTTGCCGGCTTCAATTTTCGAGAAATCGAGAATGTCGTTGATGATGTCGAGCAATGCTGTTCCGGAGCGGTGGACGGTTTCGGCCAAGGATCGCTGCTTGAGTGTGAGGCCTGTCGATAACAGCAATTCCGCCATTCCGAGGACACCGTTCATGGGAGTACGAATTTCATGACTCATGTTCGCCAAGAATTGGCTCTTGGCGATGGTCGCGGCTTCGGCGTTTTCTTTGGCACGCCGGAGTTCGCTCTCCGTACGTTTCCTGTCCGATATATCTCTGATAAATCCGCTGAAGGTCGTACCAGTCGTCAGTTTGAGAGGTGTGATCGCGAGTTCGATCGGGAATTCAGTCCCATCTCGACGCAGAGCGCTAATTTCCAAACGTTTCCCAATGGTCTTGCCTTGTCCTACCGCCAGATAATGCTGCAGTCCCTGTTCATGTGCGGCGCGATAGGCATGGGGGACGATCGTTTCCGACAGCCTGCGCCCAAGAATGGCCTCTCGCGTCCACCCAAAAATCTGTTCGGCCTGCGGGTTCCAGTCGATGATCCGGCCGTCAACGTCCATAACGACGATTGCATCTAAGGCATGGTTCACGATGGATCTGGTTCGCTCTTCGCTGTCGCGAAGCCCGCGCGAGAGCGGCTCGCTGATCTGGCGGTTGATGAGCCATCCAATAAAGAAAATTGTGCCGAGCAGGACGCACCCCAATATTCCGAGCAGGTAGGTTCGCTCCTGAAGGACGGAGGTCGCTGCCTGTTCAATGCGTCGACGTTGAATGTCGGCGAGTGTAACGACCTCGAGAATTTCCCGTCGATGTTCTTCAAAGTGACTCGTCAGAGGACCGGAGACCAGCCTGGTCATGGCTTCGATGTCTCCCCGTTCCGCGGCCGGCAGAAATTCGCGATTCCACAGCTCGTAGAATCGTCGCGCCCATTGACCCGATGAGGTGATCAGCTTGTCGTAGAGTGGACCCGGTGGAAGGCGCGTTCGCCATTCGGACTGCTTTGCGGTGAATTCTCGTTGGAGTCGTTGGAATCGTTCGATGAGTATTGTCCGCTGGGAGGGAGGGGCCACGAGCAGTTCCAATGTGGCCAGGTAGGATTCAACGATGTAGAGAGGCGGCGGAAGTGTATCGACGACGAGATCCTTGCTGTCGACAATTTGGCGATATAGGGGTCCGTGAATCTGCACCGTGGTCACGGTATCCCGCACCACGAGGGTGAATACTCCTGTGGCCAACACCGCGGCGCCGACCAACAGTCCGAGTCGAATTTTGATCGATCGGAGTTGCTGTTTTGGAGGAGGTGGTTGCTCTAAACTCACACGTTCACCACATCGAATGCCTAGGCCGACCAGAGAAATGCACTCTCTCTTATCGGAGAAGCCGCATCAGGTCTTTACCCTAATATTCATAAAGCCATGCACCGCAGGCTGGATCGGACTGCTGAGGAAAGCCGAGTCGGCTGCGTGCAACCAAACGCCCTTGAACAGAAGTTCGAGAGGAATGACTTAAGGGTGGAAATCAGTCCGTAGGATAATGCAGGGCGGTCGGTCCTCTGGAACCGAAATTGATAACCAACGTATCTGCGTCCCGCGATGCGCCTCAGAATGAGGTTGCGGGGCGGCGCGCTGCAGTCTTCGATCAGAGACTCGCCTGCAAGTACCACATCGAACGATTCTTTTGCTGAGCCGCGGTGGGAAAAGCTTTCGCAGGGGCGGCAATAGCCAAGAGCATATAACCTACGCTGCTTGGAGATGAGTGGACACATGGCCGACCGATAGGCATGAGAGTGCCCGCGGCCTCCTGGCGACTAGTGGACGGCCAAGTGCGATGGGATAGGTTTAGAGTAAAACGATGGGTAGCGGGTGCTAGCAAAGGGCATTGCGGTCAACGGGGAAGTACAAATAGGCTGCCCTAAAAACCCCATGGATGATCCGGCGAGGCGCTCTTCGGGATCCTGTGGAAGCACCGGACCCTACCGGTAACGTGCTTCAATCTTGCTCGACAGTCCGCCTCGCGCTGTAAAATCACCTGTGACCCTCGCCCAGACCGGCCGACAGGCTTTCACGATATCCTGAAGGATACGATTCACCGCATTCTCATAGAAGATGCCTAGGTTTCGGTACGCGTGGATATACATCTTGAGTGCCTTGAGTTCGAGGCACTGTTTGTCAGGCATGTAATGGAGTGTGATGGTTCCGAAGTCGGGCAGGTTGGTCTTGGGACAAATAGCGGTATATTCGGGAATGACGATCGTAATTTCATAGCCTTTGTATTGGTTCGGGAATGTTTCGATATCAGGGAGGGGAGTGGTGATTCCGCTTGTGGCATGTCGCTCATTGTAGCCTAGCTTGGTTGTGTGTGCATTTCCTCGAGGTGTGTGTTTTTCGATACCCTTCACCCTCACTCCTCACATGCGGCTTTAGACTTGTTTCATCCATTCGAGCTGCCCGAGTTCATTGAGCTTGTGATACAGGGTGACCCAGGGACAGGTCATGTCCGGATAGACCTCGCAGAATCCACCTTTGCGAACGCCTCCGCATGGGCCGTGGCTCATGAACTTGGGACATTCGGCCTTTAATGAGCCGTCAGGGATGGGTGGCCGCTTGTGCACCCCTCCGACATGTTGCTCGCTCTGTTCTTCTCCCGGTACGATGACTCGTATAGACATAATGGCAGTGTAAACTGAAATGCGTTAAGGGACAACCTCTACCCCTTCTTTAAATGAATAGAATTTCTTTTCAGTCTGCGAAAACTTCGTGTCCGACGATTTTAGTGCCAAGGGCCTAGCGCCGCTGCCTGCACTAGGCCTTCTTTCGTCTAATGTGGGCCTTCTGCAAAGTTGCAATGCTCTCCCGGACGCTATAGACTGGCAACAGTCTTGGAATGACAGTCCGTTGCTGTCGCTATCTATGTCGCTATCTATATTGATGCCTTGCGATTGACAGATTTTTTCGCCCTTTGCTACACTCTGCGGCGAAGCACATATAAGAGACCGACATTCCTTTCCGTCTTAGGAACATCGTTCAGTACTCAGGCCAGTTACGTTGACATAATCTGCGTCTGATTTTCCTCCGGCTGCGTCACGGCTGGATGGAAGTCACCAGCGAATAAAGGGAGGAGTTGTTATGAGCCTTGACTACGTCAAGTTTTCAAGTGGCTTTGAGAAATTTATGCCGAAAGAATACCGGGACATGGTGGAGCATGGTCCTTTCGGCAAAAAAGTATCGGTTTCGCAGATGGGTTCCTTCAAGGAAGTGCTTGAGGAGCACCCGATGTGCGCCGGTTGTGCAATGACTCTCTTTATTCGACTCGCCATGATTGCGTTTCCTAATCCAGAAGACACGATTACCGTCGGAACTGCCGGATGCGGTCGGTTGGCGATCTCGCAAGCGGCCATTCCCTTTGTGTACGGCAACTATGGCGACCAGAACGGCGTGGCGAGCGGATTGTCCCGAGGCCTGCGCCTTCGGTTCGGCGATAAGCCGAAGGACGTGGTCGTGATGGCTGGAGACGGTGGCACTGCGGATATCGGATTTCAGCAAGTGCTGCATTCCTGGTTCCGCAAAGAGCGGTTTACGACGATCATGCTGGATAACGAAGTGTACGGGAATACGGGTGGGCAAGAGAGCGGAATGACCAATCGCGGCGCGGTTCTGAAGATGGCCCCGCTGGGGAAAAAGTTTGAGAAAATGGACATGCTGCAGATGGCAAAAGTCGCCGGCTGTGCATATGTGGCGACTGTTGTGCCGAACAATCCGCGCCGAGTGGAGAGCGTCATCAAGAAGGCTGTGCTCATCGCCAGGGAAGTGGGATCCACCTACATTCAGGCCTATACCTCCTGCAATATTGAGTATGCCATTCCAACCGACAAGGTCATGGAAGACGCCAAAAACGTTGAAAACGATCGCTACCAATTCTCCGAATACATTACCGACGAAGCGAAACAATTTCTCACTGAGCGGTATGGCTATAAGGAGTTTCTCCCGAAGCCTGCTGCTCCCGCTCCTGGCCTCCCCAAGGCCTGAGTCACGTTTAAGGAGGATTGAGTATGGCGAAACGGTTCAACATTCGGATGGCGGGCGTGGGTGGCCAAGGTGTGGTGACCGGCTCTCACATTCTCAGTACTGCGGTCAT
>JAJONL010000136.1 GCA_021323395.1 Nitrospira sp. | reverse complement strand
GAGGCGTCCGCACTGGCGATCGAGAGTCTGCGCGAACATCGAGGGGCCTCGCTGGCTGAGCAGATCGATTTCGCGCACGGAGCGCTCCGTGCGACCAGAGGGGCCGCGTTAGGGGTGGCGGAGATTCTGCACGATCAGAAGCTGATTAAGTTCGTCGGTATCGGGAACATCATGGCGGCCGTGCACCACAATGGAACGGTTAGAAATATGGTGTCTCAAAACGGAATTCTCGGCCATCAAATGCGACGGGTGACGGAGTTTCAGTATCCCTGGTCAGAATCGGCGTTGCTGGTGATGTGCTCGGATGGGATCAACACCCATTGGGATCTCAGTCTGTATGCCGGACTGACGACCCGCGATCCGAGCCTCATCGCGGCCACCCTCTATAGAGATTTTACCCGTGGTCGTGACGATACGACGGTCATCGTGCTCAAAACGCCGGTGGCGGTGTCTGGAGCCGATTCATAACAGCCGCATGCCAGGACTAAAGATGCATGACGTGATCCGGCCAGAGTCGAGAGGTCCGGCCTGATGAGCCATTCGATCATCAATGTCGCCCTGAAGTACGAGGATGATGTCGTTGCCGCACGCCAGCGGGCCAGACAGATTGCGAGCCTCATCGGCTTTGAAGCCCAAGACCAGACTCGGATCGCCACCGCCGTCTCGGAGATTGCGCGTAATGCCTTTCGTTATGCCAAGAACGGCATGGTGGAGTTTCTCGTCGAGGGAGAGACCTCTCCACAAGTGTTGTTGATTCGTGTCACGGATAGCGGACCCGGTATCGTCGACCTGAAACGGATTTTGGAGGGACGGTATCAGTCTCAAACCGGTATGGGACTAGGCATCGTCGGCGCCAAACGCCTGATGGACCAGTGCGAAATCGAAAGCGTCTCGGGGCAGGGCACCAGGGTGCTCTTGAAAAAGGTTTTACCCACGCGCGCGCGACCGCTCGCCGTGAAAGAGTTGTCGAGCCTGGTGGATCATCTGATCCAAACGCCTGCCCAGAATGCGCAAGAGGAGTTGCGCCAGCAGAATCATGAACTCCTGCGGGCCTTGGATGAATTGCGCCTTCGGCAGGATGAGCTCGTCCGGATGAATCAGGAATTGGAGGACACGAACCGGGGTGTGGTCGCCCTCTATGCCGAGCTGGATGAAAAAGCCGATCATCTCAGGCGGGCGGATCACATGAAGACCCGTTTCCTGTCCAACATGAGTCACGAGTTTCGGACGCCTTTGAGTTCGATCCTCGCGCTGTCTGCTTTATTGCTGGACCGGGCCGATGGGGAACTGACTCCCGAACAGGACAAACAAGTCCGGTTTGTCCGCAAGGCCGCCGAGAGCCTTCTGGAACTGGTGAATGATTTATTGGACCTCGCAAAAATCGAAGCCGGCAAGGTGGACGTTCGACCGGTTGAATTCGAAATTAAGACCATGTTCAGCGCGCTCAGGGGCATGCTGAAGCCCCTGCTGACCAGCACGTCCGTGAATTTGCTGTTCGAAGAATCGGACGATCTTCCGACGATGTACACCGACGAGGGAAAGGTGTCGCAGATCTTGAGAAATTTCATTTCGAATGCGCTGAAGTTCACGGAGCGAGGTGAGATTCGCGTGAAGGCTTCAATCGATGCCGACCGCCGGGACATCACGATCGCCGTGGCCGACACAGGCATCGGCATCAAGCCGGAGGACCAAACCAGAATATTTGAGGAATTCACCCAACTTGATAGTCCGATTCAGCGAAAAGTGAAGGGTACGGGTTTGGGCTTGCCGCTCTGTAAGAAACTGGCCCTGCTGCTCGGGGGGCAGGTCACGGTTGAGAGTCAGGTCGGCATCGGCTCCGTATTCACGCTGACCATTCCTCTCTATCACGAGAAGGCCATGGACAAGATGCTGAAGCCGGCCGGCGGCGCCGATCTCGTTCTGGATCCCGTTCGTATTCCCGTGCTCATCGTGGAGGATCATCCGGAAACGCGATTGATCTACGACAAGTTCTTGCGGAACAGCCGATATCAACCGTTGCTCAGCGGCGGACTGCGGGAAGCTCGCCGGCTGCTTCGCCAGGTGCGTCCCGCGGCCATCATTTTGGATCTGCTGCTGAGCGGCGAAGACAGCTGGCAGTGGTTGGCGCACATGAAGGCGAATGAGGCGACACGGGATATTCCTATCCTCATCGTGACCACTGTGGAAGATCGCGGGAAGGCCTTTATGCTTGGAGCCGACGACCGTCCGCGCATCATGATCATCGATGATGAGGAATCGTTTCGCTACATCTTGAGGAAGTGTCTCGGCAACATCCGTTGTGAGATCACGGAATCGGGAGACGGGATGGAAGGGATTCGGATCTGCCGGGAGATCATGCCCGACCTGATTTTTCTGGACCTCAATATGCCCGGACGATCCGGATGGCAGTTCCTGCAGGATGTGGCTGCGTCGGAGAAACTGGCGGGGACGCCGGTCGTGATTGTGACGTCGCAGGCGCTGTCGCCCGACGCCCGAGCCCTGCTGGAGCAATCGACGCGGGGCATTGTGATGAAAAACGAATTGTCGGAAGATATAGTCTGGCGAGTCATCGGAGAAACCATTCCCGGTGCGCTGCAACGAAATCCTGAACGGCAAGAATTGCCGATGAACTGATCATGAGCACCTCCTACCGCCATACCATCCTCAATGTCGATGACGACGAGGGCGCTCGGTATGCCAAAACCAGGATTTTCGAGCGAGCGGGCTATCGCGTCCTGGAGGCCGCCACAGGCGGAGATGCCCTGAGGCTGGTGCATGAACAACGACCGCATTTGGTGTTGCTCGACGTCGGATTGCCGGATATCAGCGGCATCGAAATCTGCCGGTTGATCAAGAAGAATGCGGCAACCGAGCACACGATGGTGCTCCAAGTCTCCGCCTCCTGCGTGAGACCGCAGGAACGCGCCCTGGGGCTGGATGGCGGCGCGGATGTCTACTTGAGCGAACCCGTCGAGGCCACCGAACTGATCGGCGCAGCCAAGGCCCTCTTGCGCCTCTATGATCGTGAGGAGGAAAGTCGAGTCCTGCTGAAGGAACTGACCGAGCGGGAGCGATTCATCAAAAGCCTGGTGGACGCGGCTCCCTCCACGGTCTACCTCTACGATCTGCGTGAAGAGCGCAATCTGTACGCCAATGCCAGGTCCGGCGCGACATTAGGCTATGCGCCGGAAGAACTGCAGCTGGTGAGCCGAGAAACATTGCAGCAATGGATTCATCCGGATGATCTTCCCAATGTCATGGCTCAATT
Organism: Nitrospira sp.; assembly: GCA_021323395.1. Taxonomy (GTDB): domain Bacteria; phylum Nitrospirota; class Nitrospiria; order Nitrospirales; family Nitrospiraceae; genus Nitrospira_A. Next base: position 4,505 of record JAJONL010000136.1, on the reverse strand, counting down.
GGCACAGTTGCCCTCCCAAGCCGACGGTGATGTCCTGGAATTCGAATGCCGCTTGCAACATCGGTCGAAAGAATGGCGGTGGTTTCTCTCCCGCAATGTGGTCTTCTCCCGTAATGAGAACAGCCAGCCGATTCAAATTCTCGGGACCGCCCTCGACATTACCGACCGAAAACAGCAGGAAGCCATTCTGCGCAGCGGAAAAGAGCAACAGGCGCTGCTGCTCGAAATCAGTCGAATGTTACTGGAAATGCCCGTCGATCGCGCGGCCTGGACCAGAGCGGTTTACGAGAAAATCGCGGCTCCTCTCGGCGTGGATCTGTGTCTGAGCTTTTTACTCGACGGAAAGACCCGAGGCCTGGAGCTTCTTGTCGGATTGGGGATTCCTGACACGCTGGTGGAGAAGGCGCAGCGACTCGATCCGGGACAGGCCTTTTGTGGCTATGTGGCCGACTTTGGGACGTCCGTGGTGGCCGATGCGGAATTGATTGCGTCGGACCCGCGCGGCCAATTTGTTCGAGCCATGGGAGCTCGGGCCTACGCATGCCATCCCTTAAAAGCCAACGATGGACAGGTTCTGGGCACCCTTTCATTCGGGACGAGTCAGAGAGAGCGATTCACCGAGGAGGAGGCCGGGTTTTTTCAAACCCTTTGCCATTTGGTGGCCATGGCGTGGGAACGGCATAGCGCGTCGTCCGCGCTCAGCGAGAGCGAATCACGCCTCAAGGCCATTGTGGAAAGTGCGGTCGACGGCATCATTATCATCGACGACCAGGGGGTGATCCATAGCGTCAATCCGGCCGTGGAACGCCTGTTCGGCTACCACTCGGACGCCTTGCCCGGCTGCGCCATTAAGCTGTTGATGCCGTCGCCTTATCGGGGCGGGCAGGACGACGATTCTGCCGCGGGGCAGGATTCTCCTGAGCTACGCCTAGCCGGCCTTTGCCGCGAGATGCTTGGCGTTCGGAAAGACGGGTCGAACTTTCCTGTGGAGCTGGCGATCAGCGAAAATCATTTGGACGATGATGTTACATACACCTTGCTCCTGCGCGATGTGACTGAGAGAAAAAAGGTCCATGAGGATACCAGGCAATGGGCCATTGAACTGGAGCAGCGCGTGACGGAGCGCACCCAGGAGTTGCTGCAGTCCCGGACGCGGTTGAGAGCCTTGGCCTCCGAACTGACGCTGACGGAACAGCGTGAGCGCCAGCGTCTGGCGACGGAGCTGCATGATTACTTGGCGCAACTATTGGTGTTCGGACGGATGAAGGTGAGCCAGGCGAAGCGAGGCCAACTCGGCCCGGCGGCGGATGTGGTGCAGGAACTGGACGAGATGTTGGATGAGGCGCTGACCTATACCAGATCCCTCGTCGCCCAGTTAACTCCTCCCGTGCTCCGTGAATTTGGCCTGATCGTGGCGATCAAGTGGCTGGCGGATCAGATGCGCCGGCACCAGATGACGGTGGCGGTGGATTGCGACCTGGAGCTTGGGCAGCTGCAGGAGGATCAGGCGGTTCTGCTCTTCCAGTCGGCACGAGAGCTCTTGATCAACGTGTCGAAACATGCGGGGACGGGGCAGGCTTCGATCTCAGTCTGGATCGACGAGGGTATGCTACATCTTTGCGTCGCCGACGAGGGAGTCGGGTTCGAACAATCGGCCACCGCGAAAGTGACCGCTCCTAAGTTCGGCCTCTTCAGCATCAGGGAACGGATGGATGCGTTGGGCGGGCGCATGACCGTCACGTCATCTCCTGGACAGGGCACGAAGGTCACCTTGGTCGTCCCTTATGTCGATGGGGGGATCGATAGCGGCGACTCTGATCGCGTGGAAATGGAATTGGAGCCTCTAAGCGAAGATCTCGCGCGATCATCGACGTCGCTGACGTCCGAGATTCCCCAGCCCGTTGCGCTGCGAGATCCTGCGAATGCGGCTCGAACGCGGGTGTTGTTGGTGGATGACCACGTCATGCTCCGTCAAGGGCTTCGCACGATGCTGGATGGGTACGCGGATATCGAAGTGGTGGGGGAAGCCACCAATGGGGAGCAGGCGCTCATGCTTGCAAAGTTGCTCCGGCCTGAAGTCGTCATCATGGATATCAACATGCCCGTGATGGACGGCATCGAAGCAACCCGCCGGCTTAAGCTGGAGCAACCTGAGACGATGGTGATCGGCCTCTCGGTGCACAATAACTGGCAGGTTGAAGAAGTCATGAGAGAAGCGGGCGCGGTCTCATTCCTCGCCAAGGACGCGGCCATAGAACAGCTTCACGAAACCATTCAACATGCGCTTCGATCGGGCGATCCTGCCCGGTCATAACTGTATTCCGGCAGCCATGACAAATCCCTGCTAATGTGGTGGCTCAAATCGTGACACAGGCTGATCATCCGCGACCGCAGGTCATTTCCGATTGAGCGGAAACAGGGCAATCCCGGCGATCACGACTCCGCAGACCAGCGCCCCTGCGTAAAAGGTGGCCGCTGCGCCGAACTGATCCCACAGGACCCCGGCCACCACGCTGGCGATGAGCAGCGAAAGGCCGCAGGCCAGGTTAAAGCAGCCATAAGCCGTCCCGCGCAGATCGACGGGGGCGGTGTTCGCCACCATCGTGGCGAGCAGCCCTTGGGTCATCCCCATGTGAATCCCCCAGAGCGCCACACCGACGAGTACCAGGCTCCAGTGACTCTGAATGGCCAGAACCAGATCGGCGGCAATCAGCACCATCAGGCCCGCTGTGAGGAGCGGGCGATGGTGCATGCGGTCGGACAGGCGGCCGAAGGGATAGGCCGTGGCGGCGTAGACCGCATTCATCGCAACCATGACCAGTGGAATCAGCGCGATGGGGATGCCGCTCTGTTGGGCGCGCAGAACGAGGAATGCTTCACTGAACCGGGCCAGAGTAAAAACGAATCCCATGCCGACCACCCACCAGTAGTCCGGCCCTAAGCGCCTCAAATTGATCCGGGTGATCGGGTTCGTCTTCTGCGTGGGCGTTGGCCGTGAGGCAGGCTCCCGCAGACCGACGAGCAGGAGCGCGACGGCCATGATCCCAGGCACAACCGCCACCCAGAAGACGGCCCGAAAATCGTCGGCCCAGAGCAGCATGAGTCCGACCGCGAACAGGGGTCCGAGGAATGCGCCGACCGTATCGAGCGACTGCCGCAAACCAAAGGCGGCGCCGCGAAGCGGCGCGGGCGCAATGTCGGCCACTAAGGCGTCGCGAGGCGCGCCGCGCACCCCCTTTCCCACTCGATCCAACAGACGGGCGGCCAACAAGAGGCCGATATCGGGAGCCATCGCGAAGAGCGGCTTGGTCAGGGCGCCTAAGCCATACCCGATTACGACGAGTGCCTTTCGTTTGCCAAGATAGTCGCTCAGCGTTCCTGAGAAGATTTTCACCACAAGGGCCAGTGACTCGGCGAGACCTTCCACCAAGCCGACCGCGATGGCGCCGGCGCCCAGCGTCGACACCATGAACAACGGCAGCAAGCTGTGGATCATTTCCGACGACACGTCCATCAAGAGGCTGACAAAACCAAGGATCCAAATGCCGGAGGGCATGCGGCGGAACGAAGGGGACTGCGAGATATCCATGAGGATCGATAGGTTGAAGCGGCCGTTCGGTGAGCGCGAATGCTCTTCTGTCTGATGGATTATAGGAAAGCTCACTCGGAGCTGTCATCTATGGCTCACCAGGTCTTGGATGACGTCACCAGTTCCTCACCTTGTCTCCAGTCGTACCGCGCCGCATCGGCGAGATGCCCTTCTTCGTCGCGGTCGATCCACATCTCCCACTGTCCGTCTTGGTTTGCGTCGTACCAGTACATAAATGGATAGGGCGCGACATTGGGTTCTCCAGACGCTGGGTCGTCATAAGAGATTCCCAAGATATGACGGGCCGTCCGGTAGTCCACCCCGCCGTTCCCTCGAACGGAATAGTCGCGGAAGAGCAGCCCGAGGATCGTATCGTACGATTGCTCCACGAGGCAGTCTTCGCTTGGTTCGTTCGGGAGTGAAGGATGTGCGTTGGAGATAGCCGGCCAGGCTGAACAAAACGCCACCGTGACGGCGAGGCATACTGTCTGTATCGTCGTTTTCATGAGTTCCTCCCTTCACCCCATTTGTCCCGAGCGGGACAGCTTCGTGTTCGCCATCCCTCATCTTTGCGCCGCCCTTATGGGTTGCCCGCTGGATATCTGCCTAGTTGAGAAGTCCTAGGACCCTAATCCCGGCGAAGGGAAGACTGCGCTCAGAAAAAGCCGGTTTATGATGTATGTGGTTGATATCCAGAGGAGAGGCAGCCTGCGAGCGTAGGAATGGCCAGGCGCAGGGCGCGGCGTTCTTCACAGGACGAATGGATTGGATTACCAGCGGCTGAAGAAATCTTCGATGGCCGGGGAGGTCGTCTACATCCTAGGACGAGGCATATACATGATGACGACCATGCCGACTAAACAGAGGCCGGCCCCCACGACATCGAAGCGATCGGGCCTGGTTCCGTCCGCCCCCC
>JAJONL010000135.1 GCA_021323395.1 Nitrospira sp. | reverse complement strand
TCCATAAGATTGGGAACCCGGCGCCCATTGTGCTGGAGACCATCCGTTCGGCCCGAGCGGACCTGGTGGCGGTCGGCTCACAGGGACGCGGACGGCTTGCGGAACTGGTATTAGGCAGCGTTTCGCATCGGGTGGTGCTGCATGCCCCTTGCGCGGCGCTGTTGGTTAGGGACGATCCGGGAACGATCCGACGAGTCTTGTTGGCCGTGGAGGGGCACGAAGATTCGCTCCGGCTATGCAACTGGCTACATTCCCATCGGTTCAGCCAGGGGGTTGAGTTGTCTCTGTTGAGCGCGGTGCCGACTATTCCCATCGGCGATTCGACAACGGAATTTCGATACGACAAATGGGCGGCTGAAATGGAGCAGTATGCCAGGCAGCTCGTGGACGAGACGGCGGCAGCCCTGCGAACCATCTATCCTGTCGTCACCTCGCATATCGAGCATGGTGATCCGGCCCATTGCATTGCCGATGCGGCACGCCAGGCCGATCTTGTGATTGTGGGGTCGCATGGTTGGAGAGGCCTCGAGCATTTCCTGCTCGGCAGCGTGTCCCATGCGGTTTTGCACAAAGTGAGCCGTCCGATCCTGGTCATTCGGTGAAAGGGGCCTGATACTCTGGTGTGGCTACTCAACGGCGACATCACACAGTCGTCGGCGTTCCGGCCGATCAGTCTGGGCAGTGAGAGCCGAAGGAAGTTTTTTTGGTGGTCCGTCATCGGCAAGTTGAAGAGATCGTCAAATTGCATCCGACAGAAAGGAGGCGGCGATGGCGTGGAATATTGCCTCGAAAATTGTGCGCAGAGTGGTGACGATCGACGAGAATCACACGGTGCTCGATGCCGCGACGCTGATGGCCGAGGAATTCGTTGGATCGGCTCTCATCACCAGTTCCTCCAAAATCACCGGTATCTTCACCGAGCGGGACTTGATGATGCGCGTCGTCGGGAAGAAGCGAGATCCAGAGACGGCGAAGATCAAGGATGTCATGACCAAAGACATGATCACCGTGAGTCCGAAGGATTCCGCGAATTATTGTTTGAATCTGATGAAGGAGCATCGCTGCCGTCATCTCCTGGTCTTTGACGGCGATGAGTTTATCGGGATTGTCTCGCTTCGGGATATGGTTGCGCTGCTGACGGAGGAAAAGGAGGAGTTGATCGCGTATCTCCATCAATACATCAGTTCATGACGATTACGACGGTCGGTTCAGCAGAGAGGGGTTTCCTGGCCTCTTCCTGTCAGAAGCGTTTCCCGGCTCTTGCGTCGAGTTCATGCTGAAGCAAATCCGTTTGCGCTTCTTGGAGAAAGCCGGGTATCAATACCGCCATGAAGGCGCTGCCGTAGCCTTGGGTGCCGGGCAGATGCGCAGGCTCCTTTCCGAGGATATCTTTGAGTTCGCCGCACTGGTCAAGGTCATAATCGTTTTTGTAATCAATCGCTCTCAGGATGGGCAGGAACGTGTCTGTGATGATCTCCCTCGCATCATCCGACAAAGGCTGGAGCCAACCCTCGCGTATGCCTACTGCATGGTAGATCCGACTGACCAGCCTATCCTTGGCTCCGGTATTGTCGATGCCGAGCTCCTGACAAATCTCCGCGAGGACGTTGTCACCGTACTGGCTCAAGTACCAAATGGTCTGGCGAGGAACGCTCTCGGCCGGCAGCACCAGCGAACCGGCATGGTGCCGCAGACGGGTGAGTTTTTCCTGCATGGTTCCTGTTGAAGGGAGTTCGAGTTCTTGTAGCCATTCGGAAAGCTCCTTGGACATGGAAAAATTCACATAACAATCGATCAGCCTGCTTGTGAAGGCTTCACGTTCCTGGGGGTCCGAAGGTGTCCTTGAATCCACCCTCTGTCCGCCGTCGGCTGTCTGGTCAGGGGACTGCTCGAACTGCGGATCGTCCAATAAAGTTACCTGGGCGCCGCAGGCGGGACAAAAGCGAGCCCGCACGGGGAGCGCGGCATCACAACGTGCACAATTCATGGCGACCTCCCTTCGGGATGAACATGGTCGAGTCGTCACCCGGTTGAGCGAACCGTTCGTGACGAGCCTGGCGCGAAAGTCTCACGGTCGAAATAGAACAGCTAGGCGCTAATTATCCCAACACCCAGAGCGCGAGGTCCGGCAAATCTCGTAACAGTCGGTCGGTGACACCGCCGCCGAAGAGTCGTTTTGTCCCTGACGGCGTCTGGCGAGTCACGACAATCGTGCCATACCCTCCGGCTCTGGCTTCATCCACGATAGTATCGGCGATATCGCGTTCGTGACCGAATTTCAACGTGGCGCGATCGATCGGAAATCCGGTCTGGCCGAGGCGCTCCAACGCCTTCACCAGGATCGGATATTCAACCGCCCCTTCCGTCCGTACCCATTCCTCCTGATCTTTGCGCAACTGCTCTCCGAGATGGTCTTCCACCGTCGGATCTTCCGAGCCGCCATGCTCCATCAGTTCGCGAGGCATGGGATTGAGCACATGAAACAGCATGACGTTCACATCCTGCGTCTCGCGCAGCAACGATCCCACATACTGTACCGCGCGCATTGACTGGTCCGAGTCATCCACGACAATGAGGATGTGCTTCGCGGACGCTTTCCTTCCTGAAGCCGGTGCTATTGGGGACCGTGGATTGTCGCTTTTGGTCAAAGTGGTCATTGGTGTCACCTTCTCTCGCTCGGTTCAGCCAGCGCATGCCCCTTTGCCTCCGCCGTGAGGCAAGACCTTCTAACCCGGCATGGTGTGGGGAAGGTCTCCTGTCCGCGGACGGTTGAGTGGGCTGTGAGTCGCAGAGGAACTATGCGAGCGATCAGATGTCGTCAGACATTCCCTCGGGAGGGTTCTTACGTCAGGAGCCCACCGTCACAGCAGCGGGCCATCGTGGTCTGGGGGACTGAGGTCTTCCATCCCGACCCCTCCTGTTGGGAGAGATCGCAGGCGATGACAGGGGTTTCGGCTTGCCCCGTCATGCTCTACGATCCACGGCGACGGAACAATGTGTAGCCTATGCCTGCATGGGGGGTATGTCAATCCTGGGGACAGACCGGTCCGGCGAGTCAGGCTCGGCGCGGCACGGTCCGTCCTTCTTCCAGGTCTTGCAGATCGGCCCAAGAGGTGAGATCGGTGCGTGAAGGATCGACGGCGTCCCGGTATTTGTTATAGGAAGCCTGCTTCTCCGGGGTGGTGGGTCCGCGGCTGAGCATCATGCGGTTCCACTCTTCCAGCTCTGCCTGGCCGTGAGGCGTGGCGACGTGACGGAACCACTGCGCAACCGCATCGTCGGTCTGGTTCGATTTTACGGCTGTGGTGAATTGATCCGACGTCACCCCGGCGAACTCCATCAGCCGATCGTCCATGGGACAGGGATAGATGTATTCGCCCTCGGTTCCCTCCAGCACGGCACGGCATTTGTCGATCATGCGCGCGAGATGCACATACCCTTCCAATCTGACGCGCATGCTGCGAGGAAACTCCCTGCGCAGGTCCATCAGGCCAGCAACTTGTGGTTCCGGAACGTCATGGTGCGGACCATGACCTCGCCGTTTTCGTAGGAAATGATCCGCCTGGTCGCCGGCAGATCGGAGGTGCCGACGCGCACATGGGTGTCGGTGAAGCTTTCGACGTTGCGGAGTTTTCCGTCCTGGGGGGCGAAATAATAGACGGTGTACTTCGTGGTCAGGTGTTTCTGGTCCTGCGTCCGGCTGCTTTCTTCCACGTTGATCGTAAATGCCACATGGGGCATCTTGCGATTGATCTGGGTAATGCGATCGTCCTTGATCCGATAGAAGGACTGCATGCCGTCGCCATGCAGATCCAGCCGTTGGCCCAAGGGGTGGTCGGAGCCGGCTTCCAGCGTGAGTCGATGTTTCCCGTCCGACTCCTCGAATTTGCGCGGCGCCCGGTGCACGGCGATCATGCCGATCTGTTCTTGCGCCCATTTCTGAACGGCTTCGTCCGGCAGTTGAACCGTCACGTCTCGGGGACCCTTGACCACTACGGTGCCGTTCACCTGGCGACCATTGGTGTTGACGGTGAGGTCAGCGGAAAATCCCCGAAAATCCGGCTGCCACCGGGCGGTACCTTCAAAGGCGCGCTGGAGGAGCGCGCGGGCTTGTGGATCGTCGGCGACGGCGGTGTCTGTGTCAGTTGGCGTAGGGCTTTGCATAGGGGGATACTCCTTTTATTCGTGATAGATCTCGAAGGGATTATAGAGGTCTTGGACGCTCTTCTACAACGGGAACGAGTGGAGGCTTATACAGTCGCATAGGAACGCCTGTCCCGATAGAATTTTCTCTCTGACGGTCTAGCAGGCTACGAAAAACTGCTTTGGCACGCTAGGATTCCGATGATCCGCACGCACACAACATGTGCACAATAGGATAACTCTCCAGCAGGATGCTCAAAAAGGCCGTCCAGCAAGGCCGCAGCGAGGTCCACGGCGCGAAGCATAATGAGCGCCACGTCTGTGGACGCCGGCGAGATGGTGAGCCGGCAGTGTCTTCGAGGCGAATCGTACCTTCTTACCCGCCCACCCTGAGCCTGCCGGGACAGGTTCTGTTCCCATGGCCGTACGGTGAGGGTCTGAACGATGCGAGAACGCTGCTGGCGGACTTTTTCAGCATCCTGCTAGGTTTGTGTAGTACTGGCTAGGCCGAATCTGTTAAACTGCGGGGCATTTCATCCGGCAATTTGACCTGTCAATATCGTGGGTCTCGGTATCCCTTTGAAAGGAGCGCTATGGAGCGGCGAGCGGCGTCTCATACGGAAGAAGAGGAAATGAATCAGCGACGGAGGCTGCTGGGCTTGGCCCGTAAGGGCGATCCCAAAGCCATCAGCAAGTTGTTTGAATTGTATCAGGTACGCGTCTTGAACGGAGACATGCTGAGTAAACTCAACAAGTCCTACTATAAGGCGGCAGCCGCGCAAGAACAGAAAGGCTCCCACACAAGCAAGGCGGGGAAACCACAAAAATCCGCCCATGGCAGTCCGAAAGGCAGCCCCAAATCCTCCTCGACTCCGGCTGCGTCCGCGGGCAAAACGAAAAACGTGAAGCCTGTCCCCCCTAAAAAACGAGCGAAATAAGCATGGTCTGCGTCGGTAGGACCGGCGCAGACTGTGCCCTCGTGCCGGTATTAGAATTATTGAACCCCGACGCGTAATCCTCCACCAGCCAATTTCTTTCCAATCTCCTCCGCGAGTTTTCGTTCTCCCGTGTACACCGTGGCCTGGCCTTCGTGGTCGATGCGCCAGGCCAGTTCGAACGCTCGGGAGGAGTTCATGCCCGGGATACTTGCACATAAAAGGCTGATCACTTGTTGATACGTGTGGCAGTCACAGTTGAATACGATGACTCGGGCTTCCAGATCGTCGCCGGTCCCCACATCGGTTGTGTGGAGGGTTTCGGGGGTAAAGACAGGGGTGGCGGTGCTCATATGGTCGTCTCGTCCATAGGCCCTCACCCATGAGAGTCGAGGGTGTGATGAGGAGCCTCATGTTCAGTCGTGATACCGATACAGGCGTTACCCAGGTCCAGGCCCTCGCGCATCAACGTTTGGTTCA
>JAJONL010000134.1 GCA_021323395.1 Nitrospira sp. | reverse complement strand
CGCACCGGCATGGCCGCGCGCCTGAAACGATTGGGATACCGCGTCATTGAAGCGGCCGATGGCAACGCCGGATTGTCGGCCACCCGAATACATCGCCCTGACCTCATCATCCTCGATTGGATGATGCCCGGTCTGGATGGCCCCAGCGTCTGTGAGGCCATCCGGGCGGATCCCGAACTCAAGTCCAGCCATGTCGTCTTGATGACGGCGCACGACCGGCCCGATCAGATCGCGGAAGGCCTCTCGCGGGGGGCCGATGATTTTCTGAGCAAAGCGGCAAGCAGACAGGAAGTCCTGGCACGCGTGCAGGCCAGCCTTCGGTCCAGCGCGCTCGTTCGAGAGATTGAACGCACCCGCGATGACCTCAATGCCTCACACCGATTGCTGTCGGCAAAACAGCAGGAGCTCGAGGGTGAACTTCAGTCGGCGGCCGCCTTCGTCACATCGCAACTTCCTCAGCCGGGGATGCCGGCGCCGGGATTTGACATGCATTGGGCCTATCAACCGTCCTTGGCCTTGGGCGGCGATCTGTTCCACGTCAGTCAATGGGGCGCTGAGACGTTAGGGCTATATATTCTGGACGCGTCAGGCCACGGCGTGGCGGCGGCGCTACGGGCCATCGCCCTGATGAGTTTCCTGCGTGAAGACAATCTGGCGAAGGCCGTGGGGAGCTATGATCCCGGCGCCATCATCAACGAAGCCAATCGACGCTTTCCATTGACGCAGGATGGGGAATATTTCACCCTCTGGGTCGGACGACTCCACCTCCCGTCGCACACGCTCTTCTACGCCGCGGCCGGACACAGTGGAGCATTGGTGCAGTCGACGACCGGCAGTTCCCAATGGCTGTCGTCGGCCAGCCTTCCTTTGGGTTTCGACACCGACACGACCTTCGAAACCGCTTGTACCGCCTTGCGTTGGCACGACCGGTTATATTTGCTGAGCGACGGCATTTATGAAGCTCCATCGCCCACTGGCGAACTGTGGGGCCGGACCCGCCTTCAGAACACGCTGGAAACTCACCGTCACCTTGGCTTAGACCAATGCATCGGCGAAACGATGGCGACGGCGCGCCGATGGTTAGACGGGGACATCTTTCCCGACGATGTCGCGCTGGTCGGCTTGGAAGTGCTCGGAGACATCGTCTCGGAGCGCAAGGACTGATGATGGATTCCCCACCCGTCATGGACCTCTCGGCAGCATTGGATCGTTTCGATGGCGATCACGAGTTGTTTTTGACCCTGGCGGGTATGTTCGTGGAGCGAGCGGCACAGACGCTCGTCACCATTCACGAGGCCCTCGCCGCGCACGATCTTCCTCTGCTGGCCAAGGAGGCCCATAAGCTGAAAGGTTCGGCATTGGAATTTTGCGCGCATCCGACAGTGGACGCCGCGGCCCACCTGGAGGCCTCAGCCCGCCGGACCGCCGCGCAGGATGTGGTCGTGCTTGGTGAACGGGCGCGGGCGGAAACTCAGCGTTTGATCGACGAGTTGAAACGAATCATCGAGAAAGGATTTCCGTCGTGATCCAGGCAGGGTCGTCGAAGACATTGTTAGTGGTCGATTCCTGCGCCGACACACAGGCTTTGGCGCTCGAACTGGCCACCCCGCGCGGCCTTTCGGTCGTCGCGGCGACGGACCATCGAGGAGCGATGGCCATGCTGGATCTGACCGTGCCCGACGTCGTGTTGAGTGACCTCTGTGTACCTGACCGAACCGGGCTGTCGATGATTTGTGATATTCGAAAGCGCTGCGCACAGGCCGCGCTGATCGCGATGGCGGAGCGGGGGAGTGACGCCACGCTGTTGGAAGCGCTCCGAGCCGGTGCGATCGACTATGTCTACAAGCCGGTTATCAGCCTGCACCTCGGCATGGCGCTAGATCGAGCACTGCAGATGATTCCGCAAACCATAGGGGATGTGCCCGGGCTCGAACAGGTCGAATATCGCCTGGTGATCGGGACGGACCCAGGCCATGTGGAAGCCTGTGTCTCTTGGCTCATCTCCCAGACAGCCCTCATGTTGCCGGAGATTCAACGCTTGCACCTTCGGGCGGCCTTGATCGAGCTCATCGTCAACGCCGTCGAGCATGGCAGCCTTGAAATCTTTTTCCACGAAAAACATGAGGCACTGGGGAGCGATCGATATGACAGTCTCATCGCCCAGCGACGCCGCGATCCGCGGTATGCGAATCGGCGCGTCATGGTCCATGTCTGTCACGACAAGGCTGTCCGAAGCACCCGCTATACCATCAGTGACGAGGGAGCCGGGTTCAAATGGGATGGATTCCTCACGCGATCGGACGAACCTTGTGACAGCCGCAATGCCAATGGACGCGGCGTGTTCCTCGCAAAAGCCTTCTTCCCCGACTTGACGTACAGCGAGCAGGGAACTAAAGTCACCTTTTCCGTGCCGCTTCCGTAGCTCGCCGATCAATGCAACCGCACTTGACGGAGTTCTTGACCGCGGTTTATCTTTCGGTCGCCGATGCGCATTGCCAATGACCCACCCAGATGAGGCACTCATGACGCTTCGAATACACCTGCTGGTGTCTTGCATACTCGTTTCTCTGACGACCGGCTGCAGCAGCGCCGAATGGGTTCATCCAACTCGACCGAAAGACCAGTTCACTTTGGATTACAACAAATGTCAGGCCGATGCCATGCGCGATCCCAAACTCCAGCAGGGCATCCAGCTGTTGTCCATCCAAGCGACGGAGCGTTGCGTTCAGAAATTGGGATGGCGTTTAGTCGAGAAGGACTAAGCCAGAAGCGGCCGTCATGCGAATCGCAACCGCGTCATGAACTCATGCGGGACCAGGCCGGTATACTCGACCCTCAACGTCGTAATCGGCTCCTTCGATCCATACCGCTTCGATGCCCATCCGCCCACCGGCTGCAGGCTGCCCTCACGCAGCGTGGTCGCACCACCTTCGATCGTGAGGAGGAGCGGTCGACCGAATCCTTCCAGCTGAAATCCCTCTTCAACGCGGATCGGCCGGCAACCCAAGTGCCAATTCAACTCCAGGTGATGGGAGCCGGTTCCGGTAAGCCAGTCCCAAATCATCCACGAACCGGGCGGTTCATAGGACACCCCGCGCAGATGCGTCACGCCTAGCCGGTCCTTGTACCCATAATGCCTGGCGATCACGGTGATCTTCCCCTCCGGTGTCTCATCTTTGTAAACCAGGTGAGTGTCAAACGGACAAGACCAGGCCATCGGCCCCTCCTGCAGCGCCTGGTCCAGACCGTCGATGGTTACGGTGTTGTGGGCTCTGGTCCCCCGAAAATAACCGCGCCACTGTGCATTCCCGGTGGTCGTATAGGTGCCTGGATCGATCAGCAGATCACGCGACCCGACCTGAAGTAGCAGAGAGAGCGCGTCGGCATGGCCATGCGTATACCGCGGGGCCATGCCCAGCGCCCCATGATCGAGAATCGCCTTCTCCGATTCACGGCCACGAATGATCGAATAACCAGAGAGATGGAAGGTCGTCAGGCCGGGGGAACGTCTCTCCTTGTAATCGGAGAAACGCAAATAGGGGGACAAGGCCGTCTCATGCTCGCCTTCTCCGATCGGCGGGAGCCTTCCATTATCCGGATTGCGAAACTCGTCCAGGAAGACGCGGCTGCGCTCGAGCACCTGGCGGATTTTCTCCGGGACCGGCTCGTGCCGATGATCCAGCAGTGCCAGCACCAGTCCGTAGAGGTCGGTAGAAAACTGCAGATACCCCAAGCCTTGCTCCTGGCTGCCGCCATCATGGCTGATATACCGCGGCGTTTCCTCTTCCAACAGGTAATGACCGAACGCAAGCCACCGTTCGGCCATGTCCATTTCAGAGAACAGGCTGCCGGCATAAATCAACGCGGTCGCCGCCGCCAGCGTATCATGCGGGGTGAACAAACGCAGCGACAGGCGTTTCCGGATCAATTCGGCATGGCCGGAAATGAGAGTGAGCACCGCGGGCCAGACACGTTCGGTGTTCTGTAGCCAAGGGCGGATCAAATCCATGGCATAACAGACGGCCAGGAGTCGTAGTGCGCATTCGGTCGGAGAGACGTAGTGGATGCCGGTGAGAAAAGGATTGGCTTCGACCCACGACAGCAGCTGAGCTTCACAGGCCGCGACGGCGCGGTCCCGTACGGCCGGTTCTACTTTCGTCGCGAGGAGCGCAAGGAGTACCAGGTGCTGAAGGCGCGACGGTTCCCACGCAATGCGAACATCCCCATAAGGATTCCCTGCTTCAATCGGAATGTCGGCGAAGAACCGGCTGGGCCAGACGACTCCCGTGTCCGGCCCTCGGTGCCAGCAGGACCCATCGGAACACCAGACCCACGGATATCCGAACACGGTCAGGGTGCCCTTCAACAAGGCTTCTGTTTGACCGTCATCCGTGGGAAGCCGCCAGGGCAAGGAGGGCAGTGTAGGGTCGGAGCCTTTACAGAATGAGTAGCTCGACACATCCTGCGCGGTAAACACACGATTAAGTGGACGCCGACCCAGCCGCTGCTGTAGATGGAGCAGCGAGAACAGACCACGTTCCCTCATGCGGCGCCACCACTCCAACGTCCCCGAGGCAGCGAGGGCCTTGACCGATGAGGCGAGACGTCGCGGAAGCACATCGGGATTGAAAGATAACGTTATGCGCAATGCAATGCCTTACAGAGTGTAAAGAGGATTCGCTTGCGTTGACCAAGGCTCTATCCATTCGGCCTAGTGCGGATCGGATGCCCCTAGGGCACAGTACAATCGTGGACGGCTCAGGTCAACGTCGAAATATCACTTAGGATTTCCGGGTAACGGGCTTCCTCATACGGCACCAGATTGAGTCTGAATGTGAAACAAGTCGCGAATGGTTATCCATCCCGTGAACAGCTCTCTCCTTCTGTTGGCATGTCATAAGAAACGGAGGGGTCCCAACGAGGCTGCGTCCAGCAGGCGCACTCAGACGGACCGATTCCATAGCCCTCAGGGAATTGCGGTGTCGATGTCCTATGGGCCAGGTCGTTACGACAACCAGTACGAGGAACAGGGACGGGACTATCCCTTCGGCCATGTGCGGTGGACGGAGCAACGCAATATGCAGGCCTTCCTCGAACTCCTCGTCGGCCGCAAGGTCGTCTCAAGCCACTCATCTCCCATCGTTTCCCGATTGAACAGGTCGAGGAAGCCTACGCGCTGATGAGGGAGGGAAGCAGGCCCTATATGAGGATGGTCATCACATATCCTTCCGATCGCACCCGTCCCATGCCTCAAACCATTTCAGCGGGACCCGGCAAGTCCGGCCTTCCGCTGTCGCTCGGGATCATCGGAGCCGGCAACCATGTGAAGGACACGCTGCTGCCGCCACTGCAGGCCATGGATTCCGTCTCGATCCGCGTTATTTGCACCGCTTCGGGCTTGACCGCAAAGACGGTCGCGGACAAGATTCAGGCGGCCTCCTGCACCAGTGACCCGCAGGCCCTTCTGGACGATTCGGCGATCAACAGGGTCTTGATCGGCACCCGTCACGACAGCCACGCCGCACTCGTGGTGAAGAGTCTTCTGGCGGATAAACATGTGTTCGTCGAGAAGCCGCTCTGCCTGACGGAAGAGGAACTGCAAGAT
>JAJONL010000133.1 GCA_021323395.1 Nitrospira sp. | reverse complement strand
CAGCGCGGTTTCGAAGTTGGAACTGCCTATTACGTACCTGCAAGTCTGGCGAAAGGGCGATATCGCCTGGTTCGCAATGGAGTTGGATTATATTCGGTATCTCAGCCGGGCGGATTCCAGCCAACGCATGGTGCTCCCGCTGCGTGAAACCGGTGTGTTGGAACGGCGACGTGGCGCCTGGATCCTCATCACCTGGCACGAATCCATCAGGCAGGCTGATACCGGAATGGGAAGCTCCCTCGCTGCGCCGTCCACCTTGCTCCATCGTACTGTCGACAGTCAGGCGCTCGCGCGCCCTGGCATCGATCTGGGCGGCACATGGGAAGTGACCGAAATCGAAGACAATAAGAAATACGTCGCCACGTTAAACGCGCAAGGTAACGGCCCCTACACATGGCAGGGCGGAGAGTTTTTCACGACAAGTTACCATGACTGTCGCTGGCAGGGCACATGGAAGCAGCCGGACAATGACCGCGAAGGAGGATTCGAAGTCGTCCTCTCAGAAGACGGCTCTCAAGCCAAGGGAATCTGGTGGTACGTTCGCGTCGGAGTGAAAGACAATATCCCGCCACGTCAACACGGCGGCAGTTATCTGTGGAAACGGCTGACGTCGCCCTCGCTGACCCCCTAGCCGAGAGTCGATGCTTTCGAGGCCAGACGTCGTAGACTGACGCGACCATGCCCATGCAGGCGTGATCGCGAATTGACTGCCGAGGATGTCCTCAGGCGCCTGCAGAAGCCTGGCCCCCGGTTCATTCATGAGGAGCAGGCATCGACCCGAAAGGTCCGTTCAATGCTCATCGCAAGTTGGAACGTCAACTCACTAAAATCTCGCTTGTCTCAGGTCGTCTCGTGGCTTAAGACGCAAACCCCGGACGTTCTCCTTTTACAGGAGCTCAAGGGAACAGAGTTTCCTGTAGACGCATTCCGGAGCATTGGGTTCCATGCTGAATTCGTGGCGCAGAAAGCCTATAACGGCGTCGCGACGCTCTCCCGGCATCCTATCAAAGTGGTTTCGACCACCCTTGCCGGTAACCAGAGCGACAGTCACGCGCGTTACTTGGAGACGACCATCAAGGACCTGCGAATCATCAATATTTACTTGCCCAACGGTAATCCCGTTGGCACGGAAAAATTTGACTATAAACTGGCGTGGATGGAGAGATTGAAAAAGCGACTGGCCATTTTGAAAAAGCGCAACGTGCCGACGATTGTCGGAGGCGACTTTAATGTCATTCCGGAGGATATCGATTGCTTCAGTCCTAAATACTGGAAGAACGATGCGCTATTTCAGCCGGAGCCCCGCGAGCGGTTCCGTGGATTTCTCAAAGCGGGATATGTAGATGCCTTCAGGCATTTTAACCATGAGCCGGGACACTATACGTTCTGGGAGTATTTCCTCGACCATTGGTCCCATAATCGCGGCATTCGCATTGATCACTTTCTCGTGTCATCCTCACTCCAAGCTCGCATGACAGGGTGTCTGATCGACAAGGGCCCGCGCGGCCTTATCAAGCCGTCCGATCACACGCCCATCATCCTGGCGATCAAGTCGGTTCCGCCTGAGATGGAATGAGGCGGATATGATAGAGGCGCCGTGGGGCGCGCCGTCAGGGTGCTGGTTGCGCCCAGACGTTAAAACATTCTTGAGGGTTTCGTCTCAGCGTTCCTCATATGAACCCGATAACTATCATAAACCGCTTGCACAAGGATGACATGATGCCTCTTCAACGCTCTCCTGTAGGTTTTCGCCGACTGTCCTCTCGCCTGTTCTGTGCGATCGCCCTCTGCAGTGTCACCGCAGTGGGTTGCCAGACTGCCTATTATGAAACGATGGAAAAACTTGGCTATCACAAGCGCGACCTGATGGTGCGCGACGTGAAAAAGGCCCGTGACGCGCAACAGGAAGCCAAAGAACAATTCAAATCGGCGCTCGACCGATTCACCAAAACCCTCAATATTCCTGGCGGAGAGTTGCAGGAGAAGTACGAGACACTGAACACGGAATACGAGCGAAGCGAAGCCAAAGCGCAATCGGTTCGGGATCGAATCGCCTCGGTGGAAGATGTCTCCGAAGCCTTATTCAAAGAATGGAACGCCGAACTGAAGGAGTACTCCAGTGCGGCCTTGCGCAAAAACAGCGAGAAGCAACTTACACAAACGCGTACCCACTATGCTCAATTGATCAAGGCCATGAAACGGGCGGAAAGCAAAATGGATCCGGTGCTGGCGAAGTTCAAGGACCAGGTCCTTTTTTTGAAACATAACCTGAACGCCCAAACGATCGCGTCATTAAAAAACGAATTGGTTTCGGTGGAAGGAAATATCGATTCCCTCATCAGGGAACTCAACGCGTCTATTAAAGAAGCCGATTCCTTTATTGCTTCCATGTCGAAAGACAATGCCTAGCGGGGAATCCATCATGTCTCAATCATTCCCCTCTGCTTTCTGGCAGCAGCGGATTGGCTGAGAGAGCACTTCAGGATCAGCTGAGGCGCGGCAAGGCTGCCACGGCTAAGGCAGGATGGACCAGGGTTGCTCCCAGTAGCGCCTATCCACGTCACCATACATGATACCGACACCATGCCTCGTAAGCTGGAAACTGCTCACATCTCTTTTGGATTGGTGACCCTCCCAGTCGGGGTTTATTCCGCCATCGACGAGCAAGATATTCACTTCAATCAACTACATGCGCCTTGCGGCAGCCGCATCAAACAGCAACGCATTTGTCCTGCCTGCAACCGCGAGATCAATTATGACGAGCTGGTGAAAGGTTACGAGATCGCAAAGGGAGAATACGTGCGAATCTCCCAGGAAGATCTCGACCAGTTACGAGCCACCGAATCGGAAGCCATGACCATCGTGGAATTCGTGCCCCTCACGGCCGTGGACCCCATTTATTATGAAAGCACGTACTACTTGGGCCCTGAGGGACGAGGCGAAAAAGCCTATCACCTGCTGGCTCAGGCCATGGAGGAGATGAAACGCGTGGCCTTGGCCCAATACGTGTGGAGGGGTAAAGAAAGCGTATTCCTGATTCGACCGACACAGGGGAAATTGCTGTTGCACCGGATGTATTACCATGACGAGATTCGGGAGTTTGATGTACCCTCGAAGGGCGAGCAGGCCTCTGCTGCGGAATTGAAACTGGCAGCGCAACTCATCGATTCGATTTCCAGCGACACCTTTGCCGCCGAAGATTACCAGGACAAGTATCGCGAGCGAGTTCTGGAATTGATCGAAGAAAAAGCCAAAGGCAAAACGGTAAAGCTGCTTCCCAAATCCCGGCCTCCGGTGACGGAAGTGGTGGATTTGATGCAGCGTCTCAAAGACAGTCTTACCCATACGCCACAGAAGCGGCCCGTGCGTTCGAAAGCTCTGCCTGCGGCGCGATCCGGATCGCCCGCGATCAAAAGGGGCCACATTGGGAGACGATGACCGGAGCTTACTCTCCCTTCGACCTACGCCGTATTTTACACATCACCGATGCCGAACTCCGGCTCTGCCTTCGGGCCGCCTTGCTCCCGATCTCGACGACCAAACAACCCCGGTCTTATTCTTTTCAACAATTAGTGCTGTTGCGAACCACTAAGGGCCTCCGCGATGCCGGCGTCTCGACTCACCGTATTCGAAAGGTGCTGGTTTCTTTGCAGCGCCAGCTGGGAGAGAGTCGTGCAATGTCGAGCGTGAAGGTCTATGCATCGGGACGAGGTGTCATCGTGTGGGATGGAACAAATCGATGGCAACCGGATTCCGGCCAATTTGTGCTGAATTTCGACGCTCGTCCGTCGGCGAAGCCAAGGCGTCTGGGGCCGCGTCGTCAACGGGGCATGTCGCGATCCGAATCCGCACGTCTATGGTGCGAACGGGGAGTGGAGCTGCAGGATCATGCCCAGGATGCGGCCTGTCGAGCCTATGAGGAAGCCGTTCGGCTGGATCCCGCGCTGGTCGAAGCCCATGTCAACCTAGGAAGGCTGTACCATGAAGCGGGCAGCCTCAAAGAGGCGGAGGCAAGCTACCGACGGGCCGTCCACCATTGCCCCGATTTAGCCGTGGCCCACTTTAATTTAGGCGTCGTGCTCGAAGACCGCCATCGGGATGCCGCCGCGATTACCTCCTACCAGCGGGCACTTGAGCTGGATCCACGCTTCCAACCCGCGCATTGCAATCTCGCGGAGTTGTTCGAGCGGCACGGTCGCCCTCAAGACGCCCTTCGCCACTATGCGGCTGCCAAACGTTGTCGTCGAAAGCCTCTGGCCTGAATAAACATCGCCGGGCCTTGAGTGTTTCCTTTCAGTTAGAACGAACATGTTGCCGGGGAGCCTGCCGCAGACTGTGCGCCGGCCTGCAGCTGAAGGGCTGGCTCGGGCTATTTGGATGATTCCCCTTACCGACGTGGCCAGGGTTTTGATATGAGGTCGGACAACCTCGAATATTCTCCATAGAAGGATCAGCGGGTAGCGGCCTCAAGAATGTGTTCAACGTCGCCTTGTCTCAGTCCCTGTTCCTGCTCAGGAAGGTTCTTGAAGTCTCCTCGGAGCGCCTTGAGCGCGTAGCGTTCGGCATCGATTTCCTTGGCGGTCCGGATCCCCAGACGTCGAAGCACCGGCAAGGGAGGACACCATCCCTGGATCGCATGCTGCAGAAGGAATCCGCCCACGAAGGCGGGAACGAGAAAGAAGCGTCGATTGACAATGGCTCCCAGCCCGAGGCTGAGCAGAGAGAGCGAGGCCGCATTGGCCTCGAGAGTTCGTTCCACATCCCATTCCCGGTCCAACTCCTCAAGCCGCCGGTTGATCTCTCTGCTCCCTAAGCCCGCAAAATAGGCGATGTTGCGTTGAGTCTGGCGGCGGATGCGGTCATTGATCGCGTCATCGGTGTTTTGTTCAACCCGGGTCGTCGTCGCTGGTACCATGGTCTCCTCCTTCATCGGTCATCATGGTCTCGGCTCATCTATATAGCCGTCAGACCTCCTACCCTAGCCCGTAGCAACTCTCATTCCCTCGAAAGTCCGAGCCATAGGAGTTGCGGGCGACTCTTCTCGCCTTGGCTTAGGCAGGACACATTCAGAGAAACGGGTAGACCCTGGAGCCTGGCAAAAAGAATTTAGTGCAGGTTGTCCCCAGTCAGGACAGGTTGTCCAGGTTATCGAACATGATCCCATGGTAAGCCACGCGACCTGGCATGACACCATCGGCAGCATCTTCCTCGAACCGAGCCGAGCGCCCTCAACAAAGACCTTGGGCGGACCCCCTCATCGATTGTGGTGGTAGCCTGGGTCGGGTGGGAATGGGGCACCAGCTTGAAGCCCTCGCGGTGAAGGGAGATAATCGCCCTTCGATGACACAACCCTCCCCCAAATTGCTGCTCTTCACGATCGTCGTTTTAGGCATTGGGCTGTTCTCCCTCGATCTCTACCTTCCACTGGGTATCGGCAATGGTGTGTTGTACGGGGGGTTGGTCGTGCTCTCCTTGGCCTTTCCGAACCGCCGGATCCCTATTATCGTGGCCGGCAGCTGTTCGGTCCTCGCTTTGTCGGATGTCTTTCTCGGTGTGACCTTTCCCAACGTCCCGCTCTGGATGGGAATCAGCAACCGTTTGTTCAGCCTCACGGCGATCTGGGTGCCGGTCGTATACTTTCTCCAGCGACGAAAAAT
>JAJONL010000034.1 GCA_021323395.1 Nitrospira sp. | reverse complement strand
CAGCCCATTGTCACTGCAGAGGACCGGGGCACCGACGGGCCGGAGTGTCCCGAAGCGCTGGAGACAGGCCGCTTCGACCGCTCGCTCCGCCTCCTTCGCTCGACTCCGGAGGGCAAGCTCGTAGCCGATGAGTTCCCGTTCAGGGCCTCTTCATCTCGGGGACGACTCCGCAGGGCATTCTCAGCTCCCAGCAGGAACTTCTCCCGCCAGTCCTCGACCTCCGCCACCGTCAGCCCGTGCATCCGAGCCGCTTCGGCTACCGAGGTCGCTCCCTTCAGAATACTCACGACCAGCGCCACGCGCCGTGTGGCCGTCCAGCGTTCAATCGGGTTGGTTGCTTCGGCTGCCATCTCGCCACCTCCTTGGTCCGCTCGGGACCATGTCTTGAAGGTGGTCTCAATTTCAAGGGGAGCAGGATAACGCCACGCAATAGAACTCATTGAGCATCGTCTTATGGAATCGCTCACAGATCCCGTTGGTCTGGGGATGCTGAGTCTTCGTGTGGGTGTGATCAATGTCTCGACCGCGAGATACAGTTCCTACTCATGGCGTCCGGCACCCTGCGGTACTCCGTCCGCAATGGATGAGGACCCGCTTGAGAGGATCTCGTGCGGTTCGAAGAACGATAACGCTCGATCATTCAATAGCTTGGCAGCGGTCACCCGCGTCTTCCGGTCATCAACTTCGTCAACCCAACCTTGCTGTAGATATCAATGAGGTCTGTTAGTAGATCCGGCCCACGCCCTTGAGCGTGCCAGCGTAAAACGTGTCTTGCGCCCCACAGTAGCACGGGCACTCGCTCTCAAACTCGCCATGTGCTTCTTTGTCCGCCGTGGCTTCCAGATCGTGCCGGAGCCAGATGCACCGGACGCTCGTGGGGGAGATGGTCAGAGCCTGTTTGTAAATTCGTTTGCCACGCATTGTTGGCCCTAGGGTGGTTGGTCGATGGCTATCTGTACAATGTGGCCTGTTCAACGTCGAAGGAGACCCGATTCTTCAAGAGTGGGCTTCTGCCGGAAAATTCCCTGGAGCGCGGCCTCGCGAGGACGCTACCTACCTGTCAGATTAAGTTCTAGCCAATGCATCTCAGGTGACATTTTATCCCTCGAGACAACACCGGAACATGACTTCTCCGCCCGAGTGAATTGAGTTGTATGTCCTCCCGGCGAATATTCGGATAACGCGGCCACTGCAAAGTGCTCGAATACAACGGCACGCTCGGCTTGATAAGAAAGATGGATGGAATTGAATTCGGTGCCGGCTATCGAAACCGAATTATGACAAAAACTTCATGAACACATTCTTGTTCTGAGCTGGTGTCGTAGTCGGACGACCCAAGTCCTTTCTGGCTCCACGATGGACATTGATCTCAAGAAGTCCAGGCCCAACAGATTGCCTCAGGCCCGATAGAGCCAAATGAAGTTCCTCCTTGTTTTGGGCTAGAGCGGTATAATCATAACCTGCGGCGCGGGCCATAACTTGGATGTTAATGGACAATCCCACCGTCGGTTGTCCCCCGACCGAGTCATGTGCCCCATTGTTAAGGAGAATGTGTCTGAAATTGTCAGGCTTCAATGACCCATTGATGGAAAGTGCCCCCATGTGCATGAGCAGCGCACCATCTCCATCGAGACAATATACCGTCCTCTCGGGCCGTTGAAGGGCGATACCCAGAGCAATTTGAGAGGCGTGTCCCATTCCCCCCACCGTCAGAAAATCTCGCTGATGGCCCGCGCCTTTGGTATGTCTGTATTCATAGACCTCCCGAGAAGCCATACCTGTGGTGGAGACAACCACATCCCCCTCCTCCAGAATATCGATCACCGCCCGAATAGCCTCTTCCCGGGAAAGCTGAAATTCAGGATTTTCAGCTCTCGTGACACTCAATGATTTAAAGGTTCCTTTCTTTATGACGAGTACATAGGGCCCACCGGTATCTCGAACATTTTTTAACGCGTCTGTCAGTATTTCCTCTGGACGATCCACTTCCGGCCCTACAATCGTATAAGGAATTTCCATGGCGTCAAGCATGGGAAGCATTACCCGGCCCTGCTTCTTGTGTTGAGGCTCATCATGGACGCCTGGTTCGCCTCGCCAGCCAATGACAATCAACATCGGAATGGCATACACCTCCCTGTCTGCCAATGACAGCAACGGATTAATGATATTGCCCAATCCGGAGTTCTGCAGGTAGACCACAGGAACGTTTCCCGTCGCCAGGTGGTAGCCTATCGCCAGTGCAATGGCTCCCCCTTCGTTGGCGGCGATGATATGTTGTTCCGCGCGAGGCAACTGCTCAAGGCAACCGCACAAATCTTTCAAGAGAGAATCCGGAACCCCGGTAAAAAATTCTACCGCATTCGCTTGAAGAAATTGAACGAACTCCTGGGGATCAATCATGCCGCATAGCTCCGGAGAATGAACTTTGTGCTTAGGAGACTGCAGGCGGGTTCGAACCTGATGTGCCGTGAAAGGACTTCAAACCACACTTGCAAGCACATCAGAAATTTCCTGCTTGAACCACATCGTCGAGACTATTGATATCCAGCCAGTGTCCCACCGTATAGAGGACTCGGACAGGGTAGCGGCGCCGCAACAACTCCTGCAACAACTGAGGAATCCCGGACTTTCGATTCGCGGAATCGGCGAGAATGTCCGACAGGACACCATGAATTTCGGCGGCGGCGGCGGAAGAGAGTCTAAGAAAACCCATCCATACTCCATGAATTGCGTCGGTGGGAACATTTCTTCCCACCTGCTTGAGATACACCTTCGCATTAAAAGCTTTTCGTGAGTTTGGAACCGTGCATTCTACAAAACCATCAAGTCGGGCATAGCTGGTCCGATCCTGCCAGTTGCTATCCACGAAAATCACACAATCATCTGTCTCCTGACACAAGGCCTGCGGAATATATTTGTTGAACAACACATCGCCATACGAAACAATCGTGGACTGGAGATGCCCCTTGCGGAAATCCAGGGCTTTGCAGAGCGAATACAGCTCACCAGTCTCGGCAAAATCGTCGTTGTCGATGTAGGTCAGGTTGGGAAGGGTGACCGCCTCCTTCTTATACCCACGCACTACAAGAATATCTTTAATCCCCACGGCGTTGTACGCCCCTACAATGCGGGACAAGATGGGAGTGCCTTGCACTTGGACCATTGTCTTGGGTTGGTCTTCAGTAAGGTTCCCCAGTTCATCGCCTCGAGATGCCGCCAGTACCACGGCCGACGTACCCTCGGCTCCGCGTGGAAGGTATCGCTCCTCAGCTTCCATCAGTTCCGCAGCGTTCTGGAGCCGGAATATTTCTGAAACCGGGGCCACTTTATCCTCAATGGAAAGGAGGTGTTCACTCTCCTTGAGGGCTCGCGCGGTTTTCTGCATCGTGGCCACAGCCGCTCGCAACATATGATTGGCCCAAATCACCAGGGAGAACCCATGCTGTCGAAACACATCGGTGGGAGTGGAATAATACTTCGTGGGAACGATGACGACCGGGCATCGATTCCCCCACTCATGCTTAAACGCGAGAATCTCATCGGGCACCGAAAGAGCGCTGTGAATAAGAATGCCGTCCGCTCCAGCTTGGTGATACGCCTCAGCCCGACGGATTGCTTCCGCCAGCCCCCAGCCGCAGATAAACGCCTCGACCCTGGCAATAATGCAAAAATCCGGATCGGTTTGCGCGTCCTTACCGGCTTTAATTTTTCCGCAGAATTCATGCATATCAGCCAGGGGCTGAGCATCTCCCTTCAGAAAACTGTTGGTCTTGGGAAACAGCTTGTCCTCAATGCAGACCGCCGCGATATTCCGCTGCTCCAGTTTGCGTATCAGTCGTTGCATATTATTGAAATTGCCGTATCCCGTATCCCCGTCCAGCAAGATAGGAATCTTGGTGGCATCGGACATGAATTCGAGGTCCTCCAACACCTGCGTCCAACTGGCTTCATTGTTGTCACGCACACCGAACTGGGCAGAGATCGAAAGCCCGCTGGCCCAAATACCGCGAAACCCGGCCTCCTCAACGATTTTCGCGCTGAGGCCATTGTGCGCTTCACAGATAAATTCCAACTTCTCCGACAGAAGGAGATTTTTAAACTGGCGAGCCTTGGTCAGTACGAGTCTTGAATCCATGAACGAAGGAACCTTTCCCAATAGAATTTCAGGCCGCGATCATAATAGTTAGCTAAAACGATTTTCGTCCTCACGAAGATCAGTCGGTGCTCCTCAGCACCCATTGCTCCGAACAAACCATAACCGTCAGCAACCCCACCATATCAGCTGCCGCCAGCGCTTCGCTAGGTCCTCGCTCAATGCCTGCTCTGAGGAATCGATTAGACACCCAAGCTGCGTGACATCCCTCATTATCCCTAAACGGCATTC
This sequence comes from Nitrospira sp., assembly GCA_021323395.1. GTDB lineage: Bacteria > Nitrospirota > Nitrospiria > Nitrospirales > Nitrospiraceae > Nitrospira_A. Next base: position 18,688 of record JAJONL010000034.1, on the reverse strand, counting down.
TCCCGCACGGCATCCGGACTGGTACCGCATCTGAGCTATGAGTCCTCGCGGAATTGATCTACCCAAGGTCTGATATCTATGTTGACGGCACTACTGGACGATGACCTGAGCTTGTCGTGTTGTCATCGCCAACATAGGATTGTTCGGCCATAGGATCACGCCTTCTAATCTTTCGTATTCTATTCAACACACTGAAATGTTTTTGAGACAACGCTGAAATCGGTGGCAATGGAGATCGTTTATCTTTCAATGCGTTATAAGGACCCCCCTAGGTTCAATAATTGCTCTATAGCGGGTGGGCTCGCTGCGAGAATCTGAAGACGTTTTGAAACCAATGGACACCATGGCAGCTATAAAATACAAGCTTTCCGCCGTCCTGGTCTTGAGCCTTGCTGCCGTCGGTTGCCAATCCAGCCCTGCTCCCACCGCTGTCCGTTACGACAACGGGAGGTTCATGGATGTCTGGGGTACGTATACCCGTTGCCTCTCAACGGATGACGCGCAGTCCGCCGCCCTCTACTCAGGCAAGTTGCATGAGATGAGCCAAACGCAAGCGCCCAGATCCTCACTGGATGATTTTCTCCCAACCCAATTCAAACATGTCATTACTCAACCGTCTTCCAGAATGGCTGTCGATGTCCAAGCCATGGCGGCGTCGTGCAGCCTTCACACAGGCACACTGGCGTTGACCACAGGAAACCACGACCTCGCACAACATCAGTTCACACAGATTCTGCATAGTTATCCTCAACCTGACTATGCCTATTATGCCGAGCAAGCGCGGGAATTACTCACTCAACTCAAATTGGCGCTTCAAGCATCCCTTCGATAACCCGCGGCTTGTGCATTGACAGGCTGTCGCTTCCCTAGCTCGCCTCATCTGAACGCGTGCCAAGAACTTCCTCAAACAGCCGGATATAGGTTTCGGCGGACCGGGCCCAAGAAAGATCCTGTTCCATGCCGGCCTTCACGATGCGCCCCCAGTCAGACTTCTTCTGATACACCGACAAGGCCAGAAGTATGCAGGTGAGGAGAGAGGCTGCATTGGTATCGGTAAAACTGAACCCGGTGACTCTGCTGTCTTTAAAGCTGCGAGGAGTGTAATTCACGACCGTATCAGCCAATCCGCCGGTCTTTCTCACCACGGGAACAGTCCCGTAGCGGAGACTATACAACTGGCTCAACCCACAAGGCTCATAACGAGAAGGCATAATAAATAAATCTGCGCCGGCTTCAATTCGATGGGCCAACTCTTCATCAAACACATTCCGCAGCGCGATCCTTCCTGCGTAACGGTCCGCCCACTGGCACAGCTGTTCTTCATACTGGGCATCCCCCGTCCCAAGAATGGCCACCTGAACACGGAGTTCCAAAAGCTCCGGGATGACTTCAAGCACCAGGTCAATGCCCTTTTGACTCGTCAAACGAGCAATAACTCCCAGCAGCGGAACCTTCTGTTGACGAAGCCCTAGCTCACGTTGAAGCGCTGTTTTACAGCGTGCCTTCCCCGACATATCGGATAATGAATAGGGCGCAGGCAAAAAGGGATCTTTGGACGGATCCCACGTCTCAGCATCAATGCCGTTCACAATGCCATGCAGCACATGTTTGCGCGCTCGTATTACACCATCGAGGCCACACCCAAATTCAGCGGTCTGAATTTCACGACTGTAGGTCGGGCTCACCGTGGTTAACAAGTCAGCAAAGAGAATGCCCCCCTTCAACAAATTGACTGCCCCATAGAATTCGAGCCCCGCAGGAGTAAAGAGTTGCGGAGACAATCCCGTCAGCGCAAACTGCTCAGCGGGAAATAACCCCTGATATCCAAGATTGTGAATGGTCAAAACGGTTCGCACCTTGCCGAGGAATGCATGCGGTTGGTAGATCGATCGTAAATACACGGCGCAGAGGGCGCTTTGCCAATCATGCACATGCAGAAGATCAGCCTCCCATCCGTCTTTCTCACCGAAGTGCACCAACAATTCCATCACCGCACGGCAGAACAATACGAACCGAGCGCAGTTGTCCGGGTAATCCTCACCGGCCTCTTGATACAGGCCCGGGCGGTCAAAAGACGGATCGTGGCGAACGACAAACACGCGCAACCGTCCTGACTCCATCACCCGAGACGACGACACGGCGAGTTCCCGGATGTCAGCCTCAACCAGGCCGTGACTGGTGGGAACCGACAATCGGACATAGTCAGTCATCTGGAAGCCCAGAGACTTCACCTGACTATAGCAAGGAAGAAGCACGATGACATCGTGGCCGAGTGTGGCAAATTCAATGGCCAGTGCACCGACGACATCGGCCAGGCCGCCCGTTTTTGCATAGGGCACGACCTCCGACGACACCATGCATATTTTAAGCGGACGAGGATCCTGCATTGATTTCATAGGGGGAAAAACACCAGCTACTTCGACGCTGGTAACGATTCGAGCTGCGTCTTGAATTGCGATTCATACTTCCAGGTCTTGCCGACGGCATGCACCTTCTCTGCCGTCATCGCCTCCTGATAGACCAACGCCTCATCGAGAAATACGAGGTACTGCCCATGATCCGCATAGGCCAAGAACAATGCGTCTCCGGCCGCGAGCCCTGTTTCCCATCCTTGAGGGGATTCTCCGAGTGCCATTCGAGCCTGCGGAATCAAGCGGCCGTCCTGCATGCCGAAAAAATGGGTGAACTGCTGATGCGTATAGGTTGGCTGCCCCCAGGTTTCCACAAAGGCCCGCGGGGTCAGTTGATGAATTCGAAAGTCCCCTGCCTGGACCAAACGTTTCTGTTGATCGAACGAAGGCAACCCAGAACAGCCCACAAGCACAGTGGCTATGAGTAGCCCCCATGCCGACACCACATGACGATCAGGAATCATCTACTTATGCTTCCCTAGTCCAGACATCCCGGACCCCACCTTCTCTCAATCAAAGAAGCCGTCTGGACTTTGGCTCGACTGGCTTCACTGGCTGACACACATCGCACTGGCATAACCGCCGCAAAAACGCATAGGAGTAGAGGCCGGTGTCATGCCCATCACTCCAGCTAAACTGGAACGCATATCGTCCCACCGGTTGAATATCCTGGAGCATGATCACAATGGGCACATCATCAGGTTTCAGACGCAGCTCTCCGGTCCATTCATCCGTGCAGGCTGCGCAAGGACAGTGTTGTCTGAGATACCGGACCGGATAGACGGCTTTATGGCCATCGCTCCACGTAATGCCCAAGACACCCTTCTCGAGCCAGTCCATATCGACGGGTTCGAGTACGACCTCACTCATGGACAGCACCGCTCTCTCCGTCAACTCCTGCAGGTTTGACGCTTTCGATCATACGCAGCATTTTACGCCGGCTCCCCGCTGGTCAAAAAATCCACGGGCGGGAGCCGTCGCCCCGCCACCACTGTGACATAACTCTCGATAACCGATTCGACTTCAGCCCGCACTTGACCGGCCGCGTGCAAACGACTCAACAACGCCGGCTGCATGTGCAAGGCCTGCTGGAGAAAAGCGACGCTTCCTCGAGACAAGGCCGTACAACGAAACGGCTGGCGGCTCGCACATCGCTCGCAGACCATGCCTCCCGCAATCGGCGAAAACTGAGGAAGCAGACTCCGATGCCCTTGACCGCAGGTCGCGCATTGCTCGGTTTGAGGACGGAAGCCGGTGACTCCCAGCAAGCGAATCTGGAATAAGAGTGTCGTCCAGGCTGCATCCCGGCTGTCCAGCAACGTGCGTAATCCAGATTCCAACAGCTCAAATACCCGCGGCTCTGCGTCGCCGTCCGCCATGACGGCACTCACGAGATTCACCATGCGCCCTGCCGCGGCCATTAAGGTCAAATCGGTTCGGAATTTGGCGAATGACTCATCCTGCGTGACCTGTGAAATCCGGTACAGCGAGTCGCCGGGCTTTTCGAAGAGATCCAGATGACAGAGGGTAAAGGGTTCGATCATACCGCCCAAACGGCTCTTCAATCGGCGCGCGCCTCGCGCTACCCCCCGAAGTTTTCCCAACCGCATCGTGTAGAACGTGATGATGCGATCGGCATCGCCCCATTTTCGGCTGTGCAACACAATGGCGGCAGTCTTGACCAGCGGCATTTCAGGACCTCTGGTTGAGGAGTACCCGGGAAAGAAGAGGTCGCTCCGCAACACTACCGAATTTGTTCAAGGAATACCGTCGCCAGCGTGAGGTAAATGGCAATGCCGGTGATGTCATTGGCTGTCGTCACAAATGGACCGGCAGCGATCGCGGGGTCCACCCCCAAACGTTTCAAGACGATCGGCATCACCGTGGCCATGCTGGTGGAGACGAGAAAGGCTGTAATGAGCGATACCCCCACGACCATGCCGAGAAACACCTGATGCCATAACCAGCCGACCACGGTCAATATCAGGCTACAAACAATGCCCATCAGAAACGCGATCTTGGCTTCGCGAAAGAAAATCTTCCAGACGTCCGTGAGTTCCACCAATCCCGTGGCGAGTCCGCGAATGATGAGCGTGGAGGACTGAAGTCCCACGTTGCCACCCATCGCGGCAATGACGGGGATGAAGCTCACAATGGCCACTACCTCCTGAATCGTATAACGAAACATCCACAAGAGCATGCCGGACAACAGACTACCCACGAGATTCGTGAATAGCCAGGGAAGCCTCACTCGCGCGGCGACGATGCTCGATGACTTGAACATCGAGTCTTCCTCGATGGCCCCGGCCATCTTCAGCATGTCTTCGGTCGCTTCCTCCCGAATGACATCCACCACATCGTCCACGGTGATGATGCCGACGAGTTTCCCGTCTTTCTCCACCACCGGAATGGCCAACAGGTTGTAACTCGCGACCTGGCGTGACACTTCCTCCTGATCCATGTCCACGGCCACACTGATCAGATCACGCGTCATGATGTTCTTGAGCGGAGTCGCCGGTGGAACGGTCAACAACTGGCGCAGGGATAACACTCCCACCAGCCGGTCTTCTTTATCCGTCACATAAATGTAAAATACCATTTCAGCGTCGGTCGCCTGCTGCAACCGGCGGATGGCTTCTTGCGCCGTGGCATCTTCGGAGAGTGCGAAAAACTCCGTCGTCATGATGCCGCCGGCCGTGCCTTTGGGATACTTCAACAGGTCGGCGATCTCAGTGGAGTCCTCCGTCCGCATCAGCGCGAGGATCTCCTTCGCGCGATCGGTCGGAATCACGCTGAGAATATAGGCGCTATCGTCAGACCCGAGGTCTTTCAACAACCAGGCAGCATCGGACGGCAACATATCCGACAACACGAGCGTGATGCTGTCGCCGTTCAATTCGCTGAGCACCTGGCCGCGCTTGACATCCCCGCGCACCAGTTCGAAGATTTCACGCTTTTCTTTTAAGGAAGACAGATGGTCAACAACGTTGGCGATATCCGCCGGATGCATGCGGGCCAGCATTTTGGCCAAATTGGTAATGGCGCCCCGTCGCAACAATCGCTGGATAGAGACCAACCGCACGTCGGACTTGGCCTGACCGCCGGCTGAAGGTTCGCGGGACGCATCTTTCCCCAGCGGCTCTTTTTCAGGCAGTCGCGTCGGCTCCGAGGGCTGGATGGTGATGTCGTTAATAACCTAACTCCGCGAGGGTTTCCTCGTCTTCTCGCCACGATTCTCGCACCTTGACCCACAACTTCAAAAACACCTTCATACCGAACAGCCGTTCCATCTCTTGTCGTGCCGCGGTGCCGACGACCTTGAGGCGTTCGCCATGCTTCCCAATGAGGATGCCTTTTTGTGACTCCCTCTCAACCAGGACGACGGCGCCAATTTTGGTGAGTTTCTTGGATTCCTGAAACTCCTCGATTTCGACCGCCACCGAGTGAGGCACCTCTTCGTACGTCTGCTGGAGGATCTTCTCGCGGATCAATTCAGCCGCCAGCGTTCGCATCGATTGATCCGTCACCACATCGTCGCCATAGGTCGCTTCACCTTCTTCCAACAGCGAAACGGTCACGGTCAATAGGCGATCGACATTGTCGGCCGTTTCAGCCGACAGGGGCACGATTTCCGTCCAGGGGAAAATTCGGAGATATTGGTCCATGAGCGGGAGAAGCCGAGACTTGTTCACCAAATCGACCTTATTGATGACCAAGACCACCGGACGTGGCTGTTTCGCGACCGCCTGCCGCACATGATCGATGACGGCCAGATCCCCGGGGCCCGGTTGGGACGTCGCCTCGACAACGACATACAGCACATCCGCATCATCAAACGTCTCCAGCATCGTACGCACCATCCGCCGATTCAACAGGTGATGGGGCTCATGAAAGCCGGGCGTGTCCAGAAACACGATTTGGGCTCCCTCGACATGGGCCACCCCCAAAATCCGCGTTCTGGTCGTCTGCGGTTTATCCGAGACGATCGCAATTTTTTCCTTCAGCAGACGATTTAAGAGCGTCGATTTCCCGACGTTCGATCGCCCGATGATGGCCACGCTCCCAAATTTCATGGCGCCTTCACCGTAGGAAACCGTTCTTTTTCTCCGATCGGAGCGAGTTGATACACCGTCTCTCCCTTCCGCACATAGCCTAAGCGTTCTCTCGCCAATTCCTCAATGCGAGTGGTATCGTACTGGACACGATCCAGATCCGTCCGCAGCTCACTGTTCAGCCGTTGCAGGTCGGACAACTCTCGATCGAGCTGTTCGGCGTGATCGCGCAGATGCAAATAGCGCGAAATTCCCATTTCACCGAACAACAGTGTTCCTATCATCAGAAACAACGCCCCAATTCCTGCCCACTTCCCGACAGACCACAGCTTGCGTTGCCAATCCAGCCAGGCACGCCCACGGTTCGGCTTAATCAACACAATGATTACATCCTTGATGGAACCGCCGTGCGACCACGATACAACGCAGCCGCGCCCAATTCGTCTTCAATCCGTAAAAGCTGATTGTATTTCGCCACGCGATCGGTGCGAGACAATGACCCCGTCTTGATCAGGCCACTATTCGTGGCCACGGCCACGTCCGCAATCGTCGTGTCCTCAGTCTCTCCGGACCGATGCGAAATGATGGCCGTGTAGCCCGATCGTTTGGCCAGCTCAATCGCGTCCAATGTCTCTGTCAGGGTGCCGATCTGATTGAGCTTGATCAGAATCGAATTGCCGATTCCTTCGGCGATCCCCTTGGCAAAAATCTCGACATTGGTCACAAAAATATCGTCGCCCACCAATTGTACGCGCTTCCCGAGCTTTTCCGTCAGGATCTTCCACCCCTTCCAATCCAGTTCGCTCAAACCATCCTCGATGGACAGAATGGGGTACCGATCTAACAACTTGCCGTAATAATTCACCATTTCTTCGGATGACCGTTCAGGATTTTTCTCCGCTTCCAGCCGATATCGTCCCTTCTTGTAAAACTCGCTGGCCGCGGAATCCAGCGCTAGCGCGATATCCTGCCCAGGACGATACCCGGCATCCTCAATCGCCTGCATGATCAAAGCCAGCGCCTCTTCATTCGATTGCAGATCCGGGGCGAAGCCGCCTTCATCGCCGACCGCCGTGCTCAACCCTTTCTTTTTCAAGATAGCCTTCAATGTGTGAAAGACCTCCGTCGCCATACGCAGGGCTTCGCTGAAACGGGGCGCTCCCACCGGCATGATCATGAACTCTTGCAAATCGAGCCGGTTATCCGCGTGGGCTCCGCCGTTGATGATATTCATGAGCGGCACCGGCAACACCCGCGCGTTCGTTCCGCCAAGGTAGCGATACAATGGTTGCCCCGTTTCATTCGCGGCAGCCTTCGCCACCGCCAGCGAAACGCCGAGAATGGCATTCGCGCCCAGCTTGCCTTTGGTCTTCGTGCCATCCAATCCAATCATCGCATGATCCACCGCAACCTGGTCCAAAGCCTCCATCCCCAGCAATTTCGGCGCAATGGTTTTGGTCACATTCGCAACCGCCTTCGACACGCCCTTTCCCATCCAGCGCTTCTTGTCGCCGTCACGCAACTCAATCGCTTCCTTTTCACCGGTCGAGGCGCCGGAAGGCACCGCCGCACGTCCCTGCGCGCCGCTTTCCAGGATCACTTCCACTTCCACCGTGGGATTGCCGCGTGAATCAATAATCTGCCGGGCCTTCACATTTGCGATTCCACTCATGCTCAAATTCTCCTCCGCAACCGAGTACCGTTAGAAAACCATGACGTGGTCAACAACATACCGTGAGTTCTGTTCGACCAAAACCATTTCAGCCACGAACTCACCTTGCACCTTTGTGAACCATTGCTTCCACACTATTGCCACAGACTGGGGCCGCCGGAATATGGCGACACACTCCCTTTTCGAGAAAAATCCCTTTTCAGCTTGGTACTGACGACACACCTTCTCCAAATATTCCTTCGTGACTAGGGACCTCAATCTCTCCGTAAAATCTCTCACATGCCGCTCATGATCGATGTCGGTCGATGCCTCCATCAGGCTGTCCATGATCGGACCAGCAACCTTGAGGATTTCTTCATCAGATTTGTGTACGAGATCCATAGAATACAGGTGCCAGACTACGTTCAATGGATGGAGCGGGTTGCCTTCCACTGCGCTCGTCCAACGAGTACTTCCCCCTCTTCTGCCACTTTTCAACGGAGCGGCCAAGGCTGCCCTCGACTGCGCGCATCGGACGAGCACAGTTTCATCGTGCGCGTTCTGCGAGGTCCACGGCGCGAAGAATAAGGAGCGCCACGTTTGTGGACGCCGGTGAGACGGTGAGCCGGCCGTGTCTTCAAGGGCACCTGGCCGCTCCTTCTTCATCCTTCTGAGGCCGCGCGTGGCACGAGCAAGGAAGGACACCCAGCTTCATCCATGCAGTTGTTTCTTCAGCAGCTCATTCACCTTTCCCGGGTTCGCCTTTCCGCCGGAGGCCTTCATGACCTGTCCAATCAGGAAACCGAGGACTTGCTGCTTGCCTTCCTTGAATTGCGCTACTTGAGCCGGATTCTTCGCCAAGACTTTCTGAATGATCGTCCCGAGAGCCCCTTCGTCCGAGACCTGGGTGAGCCCCTTTTCTTGAACGATCTGGGCCGCGGTCTTTTCCGAGGTATAGACGTCCGGAAAGATTTCCCTCGCTATTTTCAGACTGATCGTTCCTTGATCAACCAACATCAGCAACTCGACCAATCGCTCAGGGGTCACCGGGGAAGCGTCCGCTTCGATCCCCGCGTGATTTAATTCGCGAAGCAACTCCCCCATCACCCAATTACTGACCGTCTTGGGATGCGGATACAATTTCACACAGGCTTCGAAGTACAGAGACAGGGCCTTGCTCGACGTGAGAATTGCGGCGTCATACTCTGGCACGTCGTACTCAGTGATGAACCGCTGCTGCTTGGTCGATGCCAACTCGGGCAACCCTGAACGGAGCTCCTCAATCCATTCGGCCGAGATGTTCAACGGAACCAGGTCGGGGTCCGGGAAATAACGATAGTCATGCGCCTCTTCTTTGCTGCGCATCACCGCGGTCTCCCCGCGATCCAGGTTCCAGAGCCGCGTTTCCTGATGGATCTTCCCGCCTTCGCTCAACACCTTCGTTTGTCGCCTGATTTCATAGTCCACCGCATCCTTGACGATCTTGAACGAATTGATGTTCTTCAGTTCGACCTTCGTCCCAAAAGCCGTCTGGCCAACCGGACGCAACGAAAGATTCGGTTCACAACGAAAACTCCCCTCCTCCATGTTGCCGTCACAGACATCGAGATACATCAGCAGGTCCCGCAGCGCCTTGAGATAGGCCACGACCTCTTCGGACGAACTCAGGTCCGGTTCCGTCACGATTTCAAGCAAGGGCGTCCCGGCACGATTGAGATCGACCAGGCTCATGCCGCTGCCGGCCTCATGCAGATTTTTTCCCGCATCTTCTTCCAAATGCGCCCGCCTCACGCGCACGCGCTTCGATTGTCCTGCGGCGGTGATGTCGATCCAGCCGTGTTCACAAATCGGCGCCTCGTATTGCGAGATCTGATAGCCCTTGGGCAGATCCGGATAGAAGTAATTTTTGCGGGCGAATCGATTGTGCTCTCCAATTGTGCCGTTCAACGCCAGCCCGGCCCGCACCGCCATCTCCACGGCCTTTTCATTGATGACCGGGAGCGTGCCCGGTAGACCGAGACACACCGGACAGGTCTGCGAATTGGCGGTTAATCCGAACGTGGTCCCGCAGGCACAAAACAGCTTGGACTGCGTACGCAGTTGCGCATGCACCTCTACCCCGATGACGACTTCGTACGCCACGCTTAACCCTGCTCTCCCTTCGTGAACTGCTCGCGCTCCCGCCGCATCGCTTCCCGTCCGGCATCGAATGCATCACGAAGCACCGTTTTCTTGGACTCGATAAAGTCACGTCCTTCTTCGACGACGCCCTCAATTTTTTCCCCGGCTTCTCCGACCAGGTCCCGCAATCCTTCCTCCGCGCGGCGCGCGTAGCCACGCAATATCTCACGTGACTCTTGGCCGGTTCGGGGCGTCAGCAAGATTGCCATGACAGCTCCCAAGGCCGCTCCACTCAAAAATCCTAGTAACACTGTCCCTGACGATGGACCTTCATATTCCGCCATTGTGACGCCCTCCCTCTTTGAACCGTTCAGTGACCACATGTTTGGCCGCTTTCAGGCCCGCAAACACACTGGCTACATTGGCCAGCAGTGAACTTCCCGAGCCCAGCACAAGACTATGAACCTGATTGACCGATTCGCCCACCTCTCCCATGGCATGCAGCAACACCGCGGCATGCTCGACGCCATCCCGTGCCTGCTCCGCCACATCGTTCAGGCTCTGACTCATGGCGCGTAATTCGGCAACGAGCGTCGGCAGTTCGCTGTTCAGCTTCGTGACGAGCTGTTCCGCCTCCGCCGCCGTCTTTCGAATTTGAATCAAGAGCGGGACGAGATAGCCGACCAGAATCGCAAAGGCAATTGCGACCAAAATGGCGGCCACGTCAACAATCATGGGCACTCCCTCTCACACTCATCGAACCGCCGGCTTCTTGGCGCGCCACGTGGTCGCCTGCTCATAGGCATGCGCGCCTCTCAGCAATGTCTCCTCTTCGAACGGCCGGCCGATCAACTGCAGTCCGATCGGCAACCCCGCCTGAGTGAAACCGCAGGGAAGGGCAATCGCCGGCAACCCAGCCAGATTCGCCGAAATGGTAAAGATGTCGGACAAATACATCTGGAGGGGATCCTGAGCCTTTTCGCCGAATTGAAAGGCCGTGGTGGGTGTCACGGGGGTGACAATCAAGTCCACCGTCTGGAACGCCGCCTCGAATTCCCGACGAATCAGCGTCCGCACGGCTTGCGCTTTGCCGTAATAGGCATCGTAGTAACCTGCGCTGAGGACATAGGTGCCCAGCATGATCCGGCGTTTGACTTCTGGGCCAAACCCCTCCGCTCGGGTCTTGAGATACATGTCAAGGAGATCTTTACTGTCCGCCGCCCGCCTACCGTACTTCACCCCGTCGTACCGGGCCAAGTTCGAGCTGGCCTCGGCGGTGGCAATCACATAATAGGTGGCCACGGCCGCGTCCGTCGTGGGCAACTTAATCTCGCGAATGTCGGCGCCCAGTTCTCCAAGGGTTTCAATGGCCATCCGAACCGCCTGCTCGACTTCAGGATCAAGGCCGTCAATGAAGTACTCGGCGGGCACACCGACTTTCAGCCTTCGCAGGTCTTTCCTTCTGAGCGCCTTGAGGTAATCCGGTACCGGCACATCGGCCGAGGTCGAGTCGCGCGGGTCATGTCCCGCAATCACTCCCAGCAGGATGGCGGCATCGGTGACGTCCTTCGTGATTGGACCGATTTGATCCAAGGATGACGCGAATGCCACCAGTCCATATCGGGACACGCGGCCATAGGTCGGCTTGAGTCCCACCACCCCACAAAATGCCGCGGGCTGGCGAATGGAGCCTCCGGTATCAGACCCCAAGGCCGCAACACATTCATCAGCTGCCACCGCCGCAGCCGATCCGCCGCTCGATCCTCCCGGAACTGCCTGGATGTTCCAGGGATTGCGGCTGGCGCCGAAGGCCGAGTTTTCCGTGGAGGACCCCATCGCAAATTCGTCCAGGTTCGTTTTGCCAAGCAGCAGATAATTTTGCGCCCGCAGTTTGGCCACCACGGTCGCGTCATAGGGCGGAACGAAGGTCTCGAGCATCCGAGAAGCGCAGGTCGTGCGGACGCCTTCGGTGCAAATATTGTCCTTCACCGCTAGGGGCATGCCCATCATGGGAGTGGTCTTACGCCACCCCTTCAAGGCTCGATCGAGACTCTCCGCCTGTGCCACCGCGGACTCTTGGCATTGCGTCAGGTACGCCTTCACCTTGGGTTCGACCTGTGCCACGCGTAAGAAATAGGCGCGAACGATCTCCGTAGCCGTCACATCTCCGGCTGTAAATTTCCGCTGCAACTCCGACAGCGTGAGCTTATGTAGCAACGTCAACGACATCAGCGTTTCGTCACCTTGCGAGCAATCCGATTCTTGGCATCGACCAGGATGATCTTTGGCTTATGGCGCTTGATCTCTTCATCTCCATAGTACTCATAACAGAAAATAATGATCTGATCCCCCACGGCCGCCTTCCTGGCGGTCGGTCCGTTCAGGACGATCTCGCCGCGTCCCCGCTTGCCCTTCATGGCATAGGTCATGAATCGCTCGCCGTTATTCAGATTGGAACAGACGATCGCTTCATAGGGCAGGATACCCGCCGCATCCAAAAGATCTTCATCCACGGTGAGACTGCCCTCGTACTCGAGGCAGGCCTCGGTGACCGTCGCCCGATGGATCTTCGCCCGTAACATTTGTCGGAACATAACGTGATCTTCTCTCCTTATCGATTTAAGATTCTTGGATGATCTTCGGCACTCGGAAACAGTGGGCCTCCGCGTCTGGAGCATTTCCCAACGCCTGTTCCTCCGAGAGGGACGGTAGCGCCTGATCCGGGCGAAACACATTTGTCTGTCCTAATACGGTCGACGTGGGCTCCACGCCCTCCGTCGAAAACGTCTTGAGCTTCTGCACATAGGCCACGATCTGGTTCAGCTGCTGCGAATAGGCCGCCGTTTCGGCTTCGGTCATCGCCAGCCGTGCCAGCTTCGCCACCTTCTCAACTTCCTGCTTCGTAATCTCCATCCCCTTCCCTCTTTTCTTTAAGGACGTTCAAAATGGTCTTCCAGCAAGGCCGCAGGAAGCTCGGCGACGAGGAGGTACATACCAAACTTCGTTTGACCCGTTCGCCGCCACATATACTTCTGGCGAACGGATAGACCCCACCAGTAGTCCCGTTCTACCTCTTACACGTCGCAGAATGCTGAGCGACCGAGAACGCAGTTGGAAGCCATTTTCAACATCCGACTATTCTACCGTCACACTCTTTGCAAGGTTCCGCGGTTGATCGACATCCTCTCCGCGCAAGACGGCGATGTGATAGGCCAATAATTGTAGCGGAATCGTAAAAAGAATCGGCGACAGCAATGGGTGCACATCGGGAATGGTAAACACCGCATCCGCGGTCTTGCCCAGTTCCCGCTCGCCTTCGGCCACGAACGCAATCACCGGGGCTCGGCGGGCCTTCACCTCCATCAGGTTGCTGACCGTCTTCTCGTACAACCGATCCCGGGGCGCCAGGACCACCACCGGCATATCTTTATCGATCAGCGCGATCGGCCCATGTTTCATTTCCCCCGCGGCATATCCTTCCGCGTGGATATAGGAAATCTCCTTGAGCTTGAGCGCGCCTTCGAGCGCGATCGGATAGTTGATGCCGCGCCCCAAGAACAGAAAGTCCGGTTTCTTGTAATAGCGTTTGGCAATTGCCACAATCTCGGCCTCTCGCCCGAGCACATGTTTCACCAATGCCGGCAGCGTCACTAAACGGTCCAACCAGGCCTTCCCGTCTGCCGTGCTGAGCACGCCCCGTACGCGCCCCAAATGGAGCGCCAACAAATAGAGGGCCGCCAACTGGCTGGTAAAGGCTTTGGTGGAGGCTACGCCGATCTCCGGCCCGCAGTGCGTATACAAGACGCCATCGGACTCGCGCGCCAGCGTGCTGCCGACGACATTCACAATCGACACGACGCGCGCGCCCTTTTGTTTCGCTTCACGGGCAGCGGCCAGGGTGTCGGCGGTTTCACCCGACTGCGAAATGGTGATGAACAAGTCATTCTTCTGCACCAGCGGATCGCGGTACCGGAACTCACTGCCGATATCGACCTGCACCGGTGTTCGGACCATCTCCTCGAGAAGATACTTACCGACCAGCCCCGCATGCCAGCTCGTGCCACAGGCCACAATCCAAATTTGACCGATGTCGGCGAACTGCGCGGGCGTCAGCCCAATGTCCGGCAAGTCGGCCTCGCCACTCTCATAGGAATAGCGGCCGCGGATGGTATCCAGAATGGTCTGCGGCTGTTCATGAATTTCTTTCAACATGAAATGCGGATAGCCGCTTTTCTCAGCGGCCGACGCGTCCCACGTCACCGTGGTCTGCTTCCGTGTGACGGCCCGCCCATCGAGATCGGTGAATGTGCTTTCCTCGGCCTTCACCTCGACGACGTCTCCCTCTTCAAGAAACGTCACATCTCGCGTATGGGACAGCATGGCCATCACATCGGAACCCACAAAAGCCGCATCCGCAGTCCGACCCACCACCAGCGGACAGCCGGACCTCGCAGCCACCAGCAGACCTGGCTCACGGCCGGAAATCACCGCGAGGGCGTAACTGCCGCGAATCTCCTTGGCGGTGGCGCGCACCGCATCCGCGAGACGGAGGCCATCCTTCTTCATATGCTTGTCGATCAAATGCGCGACCACTTCGGTGTCGGTTTCGGATTGAAACTTGTACCCATCCTTGACCAGCCGCTGCTTGAGCTCCACGTAGTTTTCGATTATTCCGTTATGCACGAGAACGCAGCTTTCGGAGCGATGGGGATGCGCATTCTGCTCGGACGGCTTGCCGTGCGTCGCCCAGCGTGTATGGCCGATTCCGCAGGTCCCGGCGATGTGTTTCTGCGCCAGCGAATTTTGAAGGTTGACCAATTTGCCGACGCTCCGGCGAATGTCGATCTTTTCTCCCTGCTGGATCGCCACACCGGATGAGTCATACCCTCGGTACTCCAGCTTAGACAGCCCGTTCAACAGGATTGGAACCGCGTCTTGATGTCCCACGTAGCCAACGATGCCACACATAGGTCCTCGTTACCTCCGCTTCGAACGTTGAACCGCCGGTTGCTTCTTCTTCACGGAATCCGTCGAACTCTTCACAGTCTTGGCACTCTTTTCCAAAGGAGGTGAAGCCGCTGTTTCCCCGCTCTGCAACGACCGTCGCCTGGCCGCCCAACCCTCCCGAGTCACCTGAGGGATCCGCGAAAGAACCAGCGCGTCTGCAGGCACGTCCTGCGTCACCGTAGTACCGGCCGCGATAATGACGCCCGATCCGATCGTGACCGGCGCGATCAATTGCACATCGCTCCCGATGAAGACCTGGTCTCCGATCACCGTCTGAAATTTGTTCCACCCATCGTAATTGCAGGTGATCGTTCCCGCGCCGATGTTGACACCCGCTCCGATCTTCGCATCGCCGAGATAACTCAGATGATTGGCCTTGGACCCTTCACCGAGCTCGGTCTTTTTCATCTCAACGAAATTCCCGACCTTCGCCTTCCGCCGCACCCTCACACCCGGCCGCAAATGCACAAATGGCCCCAGATGGGCGCCCTCTTCAACCTGCGACTCGCGCAGGATGCAATGATCCAGAATCTCCACCCGATTCCCGATGATGCAATCGGTGATACGCGAGCCGGAGTGTACAACGGTCTCTTCTCCAATTACCGTTCGGCCTTCGAGCGTCACATTCGGGTAGAGTACCGTGTCGCAGCCGATCGTCACCTCCACATCAATCCACGTTGACGCGGGATCACGCATCGTTACGCCGGCTTCCAGCCAGCGCTCACGAATCCGTCGGCGAATGACCCGTTCGGCTTCCGCTAATTGCACACGACTGTTAATCCCCAATCCTTCATCGATGTCGCGCAGGCGTAACGCGGACACGGCACGTCCCTGCTGTACCGCCATCTGCACGATGTCGGTCAGGTAATACTCACCTTGGGCATTGCGAGGATTGAGCTTCTCGAGCGCCGGAAACAAAAACTCTCCGTCCACGACATAGGTGCCGACGTTGATTTCCCGCACGTGTCGCTCGTCTTCGGAGGCATCCTTGTCTTCGACGATAGTCTGCACGGCATTATCCGCCGCGCCCTGGATCCACTCATCCCGGCGACGACGAAGCACGCGCCCATACCCCGACGCGTCCTCGAGGACGGCGGTCAACAGCGTCACCGCGGCGCCTTGCGCCTCATGCATTGCCAGCAGTTCCCGCACCGTCGCCTCCGTCAGCAGCGGCGTGTCCCCGTTCAAGATCAGGTATCGCGAGGGTTTTCGCTGAGGATCGCCGGCGAATACCGAACGCGCTTGCAAGACGGCATGTCCGGTCCCCAATTGTCGGGTTTGTTCTGCCACCGCCACATGCGCCCCCGCACCTTCGACCGCCTTCCGAACGTCGGCTCCCTGATGTCCCACCACCACCGCCACCCCCTGTTCCGCCAGGCGGTTTGCAATGTCGACGATATACAGCACCATCGGACGGCCGGCCACTGGATGGAGCACCTTGGCCACGGCGGATTTCATGCGCTTGCCGAGCCCCGCCGCCATGATGATGACGCCGAGTCCGGGAAGAGAGAATTGTGAGGCATTGAGTGGCACTGAATGAGTCATAGACGCCTTCACTGGATAAAAGCCGTTCAATATTATGGTGGTCGAACGATGCCGCGATCAGCCGACCTGCAGGCCCGCGTCAGGCTGTTTGATCCGGTGTGTAAAGCCCTCCAGAAACGATCAACTTCATCGCTTCTTCAACCGAGATATCGATGGCGATCACTTCCCCCTCGGGCACCAGCAGAAAATATCCAGAGGTGGGATTGGGCGAGGTCGGCACATACACATGGACCAGCGGATCCGGCGAGAGCTGTTGCATTTCGCCCTTTGTCACGCCGGTCACAAACGCAAAACAATAATTGCCGTTTTTAGGAAATTGAATCAAGACCACGCGGCGATAACTCTCGCGCTCCGCAAACGACAAGATGTCCATCATCGACTTAATGGTGGAATAGATGCCGCGCACGACCGGGACGCGGTTGAGAAAGTTTTCCCACTGCCGCACGACCTGACGGCCGATAAAGTTCGCGGCAAGTAGTCCCGTGACAAAAATGAGCAGAACCAGCGCCACAATCCCTAAGCCGGGCACATAATAGCCGGGGGTCACGAGCTTGGCGGTCGCATCGCCGAGGATTCCATCCAAACTGACAAACAGCGTTTTCAGAATCAGGACGGTTCCCCAGAAAGGGATCATGACCAGCAAACCGGTCAAAAAATAACGTTTTAACGAGGCCTTCAACATGGGTGGCTGAGGGGTCCTGGGTAGAGCGTCATGATACTGGTCTTTCACCAATCGTCGCAAGCCTTTTCTTGCTATTTTCAAGCACTTGGACTAGGATTCGCCCCTTCGCTCTCAAGGATTTCAGACCTGAATCTTTCAAGGATAATCGACCCGAATGAAGACTCCACGCAGGCGAGCGCGACGCGGCCTGTTCATCACGCTCGAAGGCATCGAAGGGTGCGGCAAGTCGACCCAGACCAAGCTCCTTGGCGAATATCTCCGAGGCCATGGATATGCCACGGTGGAAACCCGCGAGCCGGGCGGAACCCCTCTCGCCGAAAAAGTCCGCGCCGTCCTTCTCGATGGCGCGGATGAGCCGGTCGCACCGGAAACCGAGGCCTTCCTGATCTTCGCCGCCCGGCGTCAACATGTGACGCAGGTCATCGAGCCGGCTCTGACGAAGGGCGCTATTGTCCTTTGCGATCGATTCAGTGACTCCACCTTGGCCTATCAGGGGTATGCGCGAGGATTAGGCCTCTCCACCCTTCGATCACTCAACCGCCTCGCCACCCACGCGATCGAGCCGGACCTGACCTTGGTCTTCGATGTCCCGGTTGCCACAGGCCTGGCTCGGCGACGGTCGCAGGCGGACCTGAATCGCCTCGATCGGGAGACGGTGCAGTTCCATCGAAAAGTTCGCGCCGGTTTTCTCGACCTGGCGAAGCAGCACCCCCAGCGCATGAAGATCATCTCTGCGGCCGCCGCCCAAGACAGGGTCGCCCGCGCAGTCACACAAACCATTGCGCCGATGCTCAACAGGTACCGCCGCCGCGGGGCGGAAGATTCGATGCGATCCCGCCAACCCTCCTTTCACTCATTGCAGGTTCGCCATGCCCTTCGCTGATATCATCGGACATGACGCTGCCAAGGCGTTGCTCAGGTCGGCGATCCTGCAGGACCGTGTGGCCCATGCGTACCTGTTCCACGGCGATGATCGGATCGGGAAACGCCTCCTCGCCCTGCGCTTTGCACAAGCGTTGCTTTGCGAAACGGTGTCGGCCGATCAGGAGCCTGACGCCTGCGGCGCCTGCCGAGCCTGCCGCCAGGTGGAAACGCGCACCCATCCCGACTTCATGGTGATCGCGCCGGATCGCGAGCAGGCCAATCCACAGATCAAGATCGAATTGATTCGCGACATCGAACACCAGATGATCTATCGCCCGCTGATCGGCGATCGGAA
>JAJONL010000033.1 GCA_021323395.1 Nitrospira sp. | reverse complement strand
GAACTTCCCAACATGTCGTCGACTAAAGGCCGGTTGATATCCGTACACCCAATGCAAATGGTGTCGAATAACGACTCGTGATCGGACACGAAGTTCCGCTGATCGACCAGATTTTCGGCAAAGACCTGTTCGTAACACACGTCGCACAACATCATTAAGCCCCGCGACACGGACACTGTTTTCCGGCCTGTACTTCCCGCCATGACAGACTCCCTTTCATTTATATTTACCCGGTGTTCGCGATGGCGCTACACCGATCCCTTTTGCCGCGCAATCCAAAAATCTTCCGGCTCCAGATCAATTCCACAGATAGCGCATTCATAAATCGACTGACCCTCCGGCAACTGGATTTCAGTCCGATCAATTCGACCACGACACACATGATAGAAACGCCCTCGGGCGTCCTCATTGTCGAGCGGATCACTCTCATAGATCAGCACCATGTTTTCTTCGTCGCTCCTTCGAATAGGATCATGAAATTTCGTTCGTTTCTCGCTCCAACGCTACGCTTCACGGAAAGCCACCACCAGCAGGCCGTTCAAAATGGTCACCAGTACGGCCGCAGCGAACCAGAAATCGATCCGTACGGTGAGCCGTTGAGGCTCGCGATGCGCCGGCAGTCAGCAGGATGGTCAAAAAAGCCACCTTTTTACCCGCCCAACCCCGGCGCGCCAAGACACGCCTTCTCCCAGGCGCGGCCGCAGCAAGCACGGAGGCGAGGCGTACCCTCGTGGTATTTTGAGCCTATGTGCAATGCGAGAACAAAGCTGGCGGTTTTTTTCACCATCCTGCTAGATCTTGAACTGGGCATCATACAGGCCGGCATAGACCCCGCCGACCCGCATGAGTTCCTCATGACCGCCCTCTTCGACGATGGTGCCATGCTCCACCACAATGATGCGATCGACGTCATGGAGCGTCGCCAAGCGATGCGCAATAATAAACGTGGTGCGACCTTGCGTTAAATCGTTCAGGGCCTCGCGAATCTTCACCTCGGTTTCCGTATCGATATTGGACGTGGCTTCATCGAAGATCACGATCGGCGGATCCTTCAACAACACGCGCGCGATCGACACCCGCTGTTTTTGCCCCACCGATAATTTCACGCCACGTTCACCGATCCAACTATCATACCCGTCCGGCAGGCGGCTGATAAAGTCGTGCGCGCGCGCCGCGCGGGCGGCCGCTTCGACCCGCTCATGGCGGGCCGATAGGTCACTGTACACGATATTCTCACGCACCGTGCCGTTGAAGAGAAATGGTTCTTGCTGGACCAGACCGATCTGGCTTCTCAAAAACGCCAGGGGCAGGTCTCGCACGTCATATCCGTCCACGAGCACGGAGCCGCTACGCACGTCGTAAAACCGCATCAAGAGTTTCAGGAGCGACGTTTTTCCGGCGCCGCTCGGCCCCACCAAGGCGATGCGTTCCCCGAATTTGACCTTGAGATTCACATTGGACAACACGAGACCCTGTGGCCGATAGCCGAATGACACCTGCCGGTACTCCACCGCACCTCGCAACCGTTCCACAGGCCGCACGACGCCTGGCCGGTCTTCCACCTCCGACTTGGTATCGAGGATTTCAAACACCCGTTCACTGGCCGCCAAGGCATGCTGCAACATGTGATTGAGCGAGTGAATCTCGTTGATCGGGGTGTAAAACAGTCCCAGGTACGATAGGAACATGACCAACTGGCCGACCGTCAAGTGCCCCGCCAGCACCTCTCCCGCTCCGTACCATAGGATAAGCACCGTGCCGGTACTGCCCAGGAACACCATGCCCGGCCAGTACAAGGACCATAAATACATGGCCCGCAGGCTGTTGTGGCTATAGGCCTGGCTCAAGGTTTCGAAGCGTGTCCGCTCATACTCATGCTGATTGAAGCCGATGGTTTCCTTGATGCCGGACAGGGCATCTTGCAGATAGGCATTGAGCTCCGCCACGCTCTTCCGAATCTGCGCGTAGTAGCCATGAACGCGCCGCGTAAACCAGCCGGCGCATATCACCAAAATGGGAATCGGCAGGAGCGACAGCAGTGCCAACTTCCAGTTCAACACGAACAGCATGATCATAATGCCGATCAGCGTCAGAGACGCGGTCAGCAAGCCTTCGAGCCCATCCACGAAGATCCGCTCGACATGTTCGGTATCGCTGGTGACACGGGTCATGATCTCGCCGGTCGACCGATTCTCGAAATAACTCAAGGACAGGCGTTGCAATGCGCCGAACACCTGCATGCGTAACGCATGCACGGCCTTCTGCTCGAGCATATTGTTGAAACGCACCCGCATGGAACTCACCAGGTTCCGCAGGACGTAGGATCCCAAAAGAGCCGCCAGCACCGAGGACAGCATCTCAGGACGCTTGGACTGGATCACGTCGTCGATGATGACTTTCACCAAATAGGGAGGAACCAGTTCCAACGCCGTGGCGAGACCCGCGCAGACGAAGGTCACCAGAGCCAGCAACCGAAAGGGCTTCAGATAGGACAGGACCCGCAGGAGAGAGGTCACGACGACACGTCGATCCGGGGCAGGTCAGATGACACTGGCCGCTTCTTTTTGCCAGTATTTCTGAAACTCTTCCATCTGCGTGAGCGTGGAGAAATCGCTCATGCGATCGAGGAACAGCTTGCCGATGAGGTGGTCCAACTCATGTTGAATACAGACGGCGTACAATCCGCTGGCCTCAAAGTCCAATGGCTTCGCATCGCGATCCAAACCCGTGACTCGCACAGTCGAGGGTCGGGTCACCTTGCCGCGCAGGCCATCGACGCTTAGACAGCCCTCCCATCCTTCAACCTGCTCGGGCCCATAGAACAGAATCGTCGGATTGATGAGCACGGTCTTGGGAAAGCCGCCTTCACCGGAGCAATCCATGACGACGAGCTGTTGAGACTGTCCGACTTGAGGAGCCGCCAGACCAATCCCCGGTTCGTCGTACATGGTTTCAAGCATGTCGTCGATCAGTTGTTGAAACGCCGCTTTTTTGATCTCGCTCGGATTCACCGGCAGGGCCTTCTGCCGCAGAATCGGATTGCCGAGCTTGCTGATTGCCAGTACCGCCATGCTGCATCCTTTATGAATATCGCGTTGCGCCGCCGCTTTCAGTATCCTTTTATTCCTACCACGGCTCCTCGGATATCCGCAACCGACCGGGTTATGAGGCGCGCTTCCGACTCCTTGGCTCGGGGAGTTCAAACGTTTCTTTCGACTGATTCCACCATTCAGTCCACTCCTGCGCCCAGGCCTGTCGATCCTGCTTGCTGGAGGCGTCCCAATCGTGTGCTTCCGTTTCATGCCTGGTCAACATCCAGAGCGATTGCACGGCGGATAGGGCGACGAACCGCTCCTCATCCCCCACCAGGTCAATGAGCGGTTGAATCACATCTTTGTGACGAACGTATCGCGCTTCAAACGCAGCCGCCTTACGAATCATCGAATTGGCATCCTTCCCCATCACCTCGATGGCCGGCGGCGCCTGGAGTGGATCGAGACGCACGGCAACCCGGAGGGCATGCTCGCGGATACGAGGGATTTCATTGCTCAGCTTCGCCGTCTCCAACAAGGCAGGCACGGCAGCCGGAGCCTTGATCATTGAGAGGGTTTCAATGGCGTTGTATCGGATACGCGGACCGGGCATCGTCAGGGCCTTGGTCACAACCGGCAGGACCGACTCGCCCAAATGCACGAATTCTCCCATCGCCCAAAACTCCTGCTTCCCTTCCAGCAACGGCAACAACGCCTCCGCCCGTTGCAACTCTTCGGGGGTCAACGCCTTGGTGTTGGGCGCCACCGACATATCGGGGACTGGTTCGGATTTCGGCGGCGCCTCATAGGGCATTTGCACCGGCCAGGTCTCAGGAGCAGACCAGGCCTCGACCAGCGCCATGCCGACCAGCCCCGACAGGACCATGCTGACTATGAACCATCGACAAAACCCATGCGGCTGATGTGCCATCATCATCGTCACCCTCTCGAAAGCATCGACATTATTGCCAATCCGCCGATTCCCGCTCTCCCTCTATCGGTCCTTCCCTCGCCGTGCGCCGATGAACGACTTCATACAACACCGGAAGCACGACGAGAATCAACACCGCCGCCGTCAGCATTCCCCCCACGACCACCCGAGCAAGGGGTTTTTGCGCCTGTGATCCGATCCCCGTGGCCAACGCCGCGGGAAGCAAGCCGATCGCGGCGGCCAGGGTGGCCATCAAAATGGGACGCATCTGTACGTCCGCGCCCTTCAGGATGGCCTCTCGTAATTCGACCCCGCCTCGCCGAAAATCCTCGATACGTGAGATTAACAGGACTCCGCCGAGAATCGCCACTCCCAGTGTCGAGATGACTCCGACCGCCGCGGAGATGCTGAAATGGGTGCCTGTCAAGACCAGTGAAAAGATGCCGCCGATGAGCGCAAAAGGCACCGTGACCAGGACGAGGAGGGCATTCTTGAGGGAATTGAAGGTCGTATAGAGCAGGAAGAGGATCACGACGAGGCTCATCGGCACGATCATCGTCAGACGTTTTTGCTCTTCCGTGAGTTGGTCATATTGGCCGGCCCACTCCATCCGGTATCGTTCCGGAAGCGACAGGGCTGTTGCCATCTTGACCTGCGCCTCCTTGACCGTACTTTCCAAATCGCGATCGCGGACGCTGAATTTGATCGGAATATACCGTTCATTGTTCTCACGGTAAATGATGAAGGCTCCGGTGTGGGTCTTGATGGTCGCCACCTGCTTCAGCGGAATCCGCGCCCCGGTCGGCGTGCTGACCAGGATATTGCCGATGGCCTCGGCATCCCGTCTGAACTCCGGCAGAAATCGCACGACGAGATCGAACAGCCGCTCGCCTTCATAGACTTGGGTCACCGCCTGGCCACCCACCGCCGCCTGCACCACGGCATTGACGTCGGACACCCGCAACCCATAACGGGCACTGGCTTCCCGATCGACTTGAATCAAGAGATTGGGCTGGCCCACGAGCCGGAAGATTCCCAGATCCTTCACCCCCCGTATCCCTTTCATGACGGTCTCGATTTCAACCGCCTTCGATTCCATCGTCTTCAGGTCGGTGCCGAACAACTTGATCGAATTTTCGCCCTTCACCCCCGACATGGCTTCTTCCACGTTGTCTTGGATCACCTGCGAAAAATTGAAGATCACGCCGGGAATGGTTTGGAGACGGCCTTCGATTTCCTCCACCAGGTGATCCTTGTCCAGACCCGGCCGCCAGTCCTTGCGTGGCTTGAGGTTGGCCAGAAACTCCCCGTTGAAGAAGCTGGTCGGATCGGTGCCATCGTCGGGTCTCCCCAGTTGAGAGACGATGGTCACGACCTCCGGCGACTGCCGGAACATCTGCCGGATTTCTCCCGTCAACCGGGCGGCCTCGTCGAACGAGATGTCTACCGGCATGGTGGCGCGCACCCACAGATTGCCCTCCTCCAAGGCCGGCATGAACTCTCCGCCGACAAACTGCATGGCGCCGAAGGCCGTCACTAACAGCAACAGCGCCACCGCGATCACCTTCATGTTGTGGGTCAAGGCCCACCGCAACACGGCGAGGTACATCCGGCGGATGGCGCGCACGAACCGGGTGTCTTCTTCCTTCACCACACCGGTGAGGAAGAGGGAACAGAGCACGGGCGCCAGAGTAAAGGCCATCAACAGCGCGCCGAACAGGGCGAAGCCGTAGGTGATGGACATCGGCGCAAAAATCTTTCCCGGCACACCGGTCATCGTAAACAAGGGAATGAAGGCGACCACGATGATGGCCGTGGAGAAGAAAATCGGCCGTCCCACCTGCCGGGCCGCGCGCACGATCTGCTGCGGCACCGTCAGTTCCAAGCGGCGATCGTGAGCCAAATGGAAGAAAATGCTCTCCACCATGATCAGCGTCGCATCGACGATGATGCCGAAATCGATGGCGCCGAGAGAAATCAAATTGGCGGACTGGCCGATCATCACCATCATGGTGAAGGTAAACAGCAGCGACATCGGAATCGTCAGGGCGACGATGATCGAGGCACGCAAGTGGCCGAGAAACACGAACAGGATGACGAACACGAGCACCATCCCGCTGATGAGAATATCGGTGACCGTCTCGACGGTGGTGTGGATCAAGGCGGTGCGATCGTAAAAGGTTTTGATCTTCACCCCTTCCGGCAGCTTCCACTTATTCAACTCCTCGACTTTTTCGCGGACCCGTTCCAGCACGGAGAGGGCCTTGTAGCCGCGTTGCAGCAGGATGACCCCTTCGACCACGTCGTCGTTGTCGTCGATCCCGACCTTCCCGAGCCGCACGCGGTGGCCGACCGACACGGTCCCCAACGTTTTGACGAAAATAGGGGTGCCTTCCTTTTCCGCCACCATCACGTTCTGAATGTCCTCCAGTCCGTTGATGAGCCCGAGGCCGCGAATGTTGTAATTTTGCGCGCCCAGGGTGAGGTAATTGCCGCCCACGTTCGCGTTGCTGTTGGTCAAAGCCTCCATGACCTGGGGCAAACTCACCCCGTAACTGATCAACTTCCCGGGATCGATATCGACGTGGTACTCCTGCGTCGTGCCTCCGAACGCCGTGACATCGATCACGCCCGGCACCCGCCTGAACTCCCGCCGCAGCTGCCAGTCTTGAATGGTTTTCAGATCGGTCAGGCTGGTCTTCTCGTTACCGGCCAATTCATAACGATAGATTTCGGCGATCGCCCACCAGGGCGACAGGGAGGGCTGCACGTTCTGGGGGAGGCTGACGGTGGCCAGGCGGTTGATGACTTCCTGGCGGTCGAAGAAGTATTGCGTGCCGAAGTCGAAGTAGATCTTGACGTCGCTCAGCCCGAAGATCGACAGGGATCGGATATCGGTCAGTCCCGGCGCCCCGTTCAGAGCCACTTCGATGGGAATGGTGATCTGACGTTCGATTTCCTCAGCGGACCAGCCGGGAAACTGGGTGATTACCTCCACCATGGGGGGCGACGGGTCCGGATAGGCCACGATGTCGAGCTGCTGGAACGCATAGAGTCCCCCGAACAGGAGGCTGAATCCCAGCGCGCAGACCAGAAACCGCTGCACGAGCGAGAGCTCGACGATTCGAACGATCATCGCCTTGCTGACTTGCGCCGGTTCTGCCGCATCGCATCCATCGCCACGATTACCACGTCACCCCTTGACCTCTTGCCCCTTGATCAGCACCGCTCCCTTTGTCACGATGCGCTCACCGGCCGTCAGTCCCTGAAGAATACGGACCTGATCGGCGGAGACATTGGACACCCCGACTTCGCGCTTCACATAGTGATTAGGCACGTCCACCACATACACGAAATGTCTGCCGTCGATTTCGACGACGGCTTCCTTGGGAATCGTCAAGAAGGGGCTGGCATCCCCGATATCCAGCCTCAGCCGGGCGAACATTTCCGGCTTCAACTGTTGCTCTTGATTGTCGACCCAGGCGCGGACCTTGATGGTCCGGGTATTCGGATCGACCACATCGCCGATTGCAGCGACGACGGAGGCAAAATCCTTTCCCGGATAGGCTTCCACATTGATACGTCCCACCTGGCTGACCTTGACCAGGGCCAAGTCGCGTTCGTACACATCGGCCACCACTTGCAGACGATCCAAATCGGCCACTGTGAACAAGACCTGGCTCGCGTCGCTTCCGACGGACTGGCCTGGCGTCACGGCCCGCTCGACCACCGTGCCGGTCAAGGGACTTTTCATCTCGAAGCGCGAGGTGATCCGCTGTTGAGCGAGCGGCTTCTCCAACTCGGAGGCCGGGATGCGCAATGACAGCAATCGTTCTTTCGCCCGTCTGAATTCGGCGCGCGCCTTGATCAGGTCGTTCTCGGCCTGTTTCAGATCCTTCAGGGCCAAGGCCTTGGTGGCATGCAGTTCTTTCGCCAGCTCCTGCGCGCGAGTGGAATATTCCAATTCCGAGGCTTCTTTCACGAATTCGGAATAGGCCGCCGTGATATCGGAACTATCGATGATCAGCAGCGTGGAGCCGGCCTCGACACGATCGCCGAGACGGGCCCGTACTTCCACCACCCGTCCTTGCAGCGGGGAAGAAATCTTCGAGTAGCGGTCTTCTCCATAGGCCACCTTCCCCACCAGCACCAATTCAGGTTGAACCGGTTTGAAGTCCACCACCGCGGTTTCAATCTGGCTGCCTGCGTGAAGCGCTGGCTCCGCCGATGAAACAGGCTTGGAGGAGGAGCCCGGTGGAGACGAAGTGGGTTCTTGAGTCTGACTGCAGGCCCAGAGCGTCAAGGCGGCTGCCGGCCACAAGAACGACCTGACCGTTGCGATCATGACGCAATCTCCTGCCCGACCGAACTTTCCAGCTGGAACAGGTTGTGTTGATAGGAAAACAGCGCCTCAATGAAGTTCTGCTGAATCGTACGGGATGTGCGGGCGGCATCGAGAAGATCCAGGATGGTGGCGCCTCCCCGTTCATAGGCGCGTTCCACGATGGTAAAGGTGGAGCGGGCATCGTCGAGCACTCCGGCCAAATAGGCCTCCACCAGCCGCCGACTCTGAAGCAGGTTCCGATAAGCCACCTCCACCTGATTCTCGACCTGATTCACGGTCCGGTCGAGATCGGCCTGCGCCGATTGCAACCCGACCTCCGCCTGAACAATGCCGCCCTGGTTGCGATTGAAGAGCGGTACAGGCACGCCGAGGGTTACAATACCCATCTGCGGGTTGTCGGGGCCACGAGGACCTTGCACCGCAAATCCGGCGCCGATGGTCACATCGGGATATCGATAGGCCTTGGCCAACTTCAAATCGGCTTCGCGCTGCGACAGGGTCGCTCGCCTGCCTCGAATGTCGGGCCGAACTTCAAGCGCCACCGTTCTGAGTTTTCCCATGTCCGGATCCACGCGCCGGTAATCCATCTCCGTGGTCAGTTCGAGCTTAACGACAGGAGAAAGGCGGAGGAGCTGCCGCAAATCGCCTCTAGCGGACTCACCTTCCTGAATAGCCTCGATCACCTGCGATTGAAAGTCGACGACTTGAAGCCGGATGCGAATCAGGTCGACCTCGGCGATATATCCCTTCTTGAACCGAATCGTGTTGACGTCCAAAATGCGCGCGAAACGATCCCGATTTTCCTCGGCGAGCGCCAACCGCCGCTGCGCCACCAGGACGCGATAGTAGGTATCCTTGATCGTAAAGCCGAACAGGCGCACCGCATCTTCGAAGTTCGCCTCAGCCGATTGGGTTCCGAATCCGGCGCTTTCGATCCGGTAGCCGCGCTTGCCCGCCAGTTCAAACAGTTGCTGGACCTGCGTCTGAATTTCTCCGCTCCGTGCGAGGCTGTTGCCCTGCGTCCAGGAACTTTGCGTTCCGAGCTGCAACACCGGATTGGGAAAGAGCTTGGCCGTGATCTGTTGTCCTTTGCTGTACTCGATTCCGTACTTGGCAATGAGCAGATCCAGGTTTTGTTTCAGAAAGAGCGCCACCGCCTCGGATAAATTCAGGCGGGCCACCGGAGCAGCGAGTGAACCGATCGGGACCGATTCAGCGCCCCGCGCGAGCTCGCCGGGTGGCGGAAAGAGGCTGAGCAGGGCCGCCAGCAGCCACACGGATAGGCATCCGGCCGCAGCCCGCAGACCACCTCGTGGACCACCTCTGTCATGGAATATGTCTTCACGCATCGTGCGGGGAAATAGGACCATCGAGGACAGGGCGTGCATTATACTGATTTTTTTCGGCATTTGAAACCGCGGCCCACCCATCGCGATCATCGCATCTTCAACTCCGTCCACGCCCGATCATACAGGCGTATCGCCCGGCCGACATCCTTCATCCATTCCAATCGGTCCAACTGATCCACCGGTGGATAAATCGCGGGATTGTCTCGCGTCGAAGCACTGACCAACTCCCGCGCTGGCCGGGACGCGGAGGCGAAACGCAACCGTTCCGAGGTGCGGGCGGCTATCTCAGGTTCCATCAGGAAATTGATGAAGCGCAGGGCCAGCCGCTTTTGTGGCGCGGTACGCAAGACCACCAGACAATCGGCCCAGACGGTGGCCCCTTCTTTCGGCACCACATATCGAATGGAGGGCCGTTCGGCCATGGCGCGCGCCATCGGCCCCCCCCACCCGTGGGCCAGGACCACTTCGCCTGAGGCCAGCAGTTGGTCGTAGTGATCGCTCGTATAGGTCTTCACCAATGGTTTCTGACGTAGCAATCGTTCCTTGGCCGCCTCGATCACCGGTCTGTCGGTGCTGTTCATCGACTGTCCCATGGACCGTAAGACCGCGCCGAACACTTCCCGTTGATCGTTCAACATGCTGATGCGTCCCTGGAAGCGCGGGTCCCATAAAATCGACCAACTGTCAGGCGCGGCAGGAATCACCGCGGAATCGTACCCGATGCCGACCGTGCCCCAGAGGTACGGCACTGAATACCGGCGTTCCGGGTCGAAGGGGAGGGCTTGCAGGTGCGGCTCGATGAGGGCGGCGTTGGGCAAATCCTGCGGATCCAACTCATTGAGCAGCCCCTGCTGGATCATGATGGCCACCATGAAATCCGAAGGCACGGCCACGTCGTATCCAGTCGCCCCGCTCTGGAGTTTTGCCAGTAGCTCTTCGTTGCTGCTGAAGGTATCGATCACGACCTTCACCTGCTCGCGCCGCTCGAATTCCTGGATGATTTCGGGACCGACGTAATCGGACCAGGTGAAATAGTGCAGGACGGGGCGAGATGAGGGATGGTCACCCCCTGCAGACGGCCCGCAGGCCGGAAGACACAGGGCAAGCGCCGCGAGACAGACACACCACAAGGTGAGGCGTGACAGACGTAAAGACACTTACACCTCGCGCCGCTGAAGATGCAGCGACAAGCCGACGCAGGCCATGGAAATCCCCAGCAACAGCGCGGAAAGGGCGTTGATCTCCGGCGTGACGCCGGATTTGATCATCGAATAGACCTTCAACGGAAGCGTGGTCGCGCCCGGGCCGGCCGTGAAGAAGGTGACGAGAAAATCGTCGAGCGAGACGGTAAAGGCCACCAGCACCGCGCCCCAAATGGCCGGGCGTAGCAACGGCAGCGTGACATAACGGAAGATTTGCCAGGAGCCGGCGCCCAGATCCGCCGCTGCCTCACCCAAGGCCGGATCGAGCTTCCGCAGTCGCGCCCTGAGCATGATGGTGACGAGGGGAATATTAAAGACGATATGCCCCAGAATGACCGTGGTGAGACCGAGGGGCATCTTGAGCATGACGAAGAACAGCATCAAGGCGATCCCCATCATCACTTCGGGAATCACGAGCGGCAACACCAGACCGCCCTCGATGGTCTGCTGCCGGCGATGGGGCATACGTTCCATCCCCAGCGCGAGGAGACCTCCCAGGCCGGTGGCCACAATGGTGGACACCACTGCAACGAACAGACTGTTGGCCGTCGCGGCCAGCAACGCCCCGTCATACAGGAGCGTTGCGTACCATTTGAGCGTGGCCCCGCTCCAGGCCATCGACAGATGGGCGGCGTTAAACGAGTACAGCACCAGGACAACGATCGGCCCATAGAGAAAGAGCATCGCCGCAAGACTGACCGCTTTCAGCCCGATCGACTCCCGCTTCATCGTGCCTCCAATCGGCCGTCCGAGCGAGAGGCGGTCTTGTAATACAACAGCACCGCGGCCATCACGATCGCCATCAAGACGAAGGAGACCGCCGACCCCAACGGCCAGTCTCTCACGACCAGATACTCATGCTGGATGAGATTCCCGATCATCATGCTGCGGGCGCCGCCGAGAAGATCCGGCGTGATGAAGGACCCGATCGACGGGATAAAGACCAATATGCAACCGCCGATGATGCCCGGCTTGGTGAGTGGAAGCACCACGCGCGTGAAGACCGCCCAGCGCGACGCATAGAGATCCCAGGCTGCATCCACCAAGAGAGGATCCAGTCGCTCGACCGCCACGTAGAGCGGCAAGACCATGAACGGCAGATAGCCATAGACCAGGCCGATTACCACGGCCGTCGGCCTGTAGAGCAGGTCCAGCGGACTGTCCACGATCCCGAGGGCCATCAGACTTCGGTTGATCAGACCGTCATGACGCAACAAGATCATCCAGGCATAGGTGCGCACCAGGAAGTTGGTCCAGAAGGGCAACATCACCAGGAGCAGAAAAATCGGCTGCCACCGAGCCGGGCTGCGGGCGATAACATAGGCCAGGGGAAATCCCAATGCGAAGCAAATGACCGTGGTGATCGTGGCGTACCACAGCGACTGACCGAGAATTTTGCCGTAGAGGGGGTGGAGCAGATCCAGATAGTTCGCTGACGTGAGTTCCCAGACCACACCGCCATAGGTTCCACGCGACGCGAAACTGATCGCGAAGACCAGCCCGAGCGGCACCAAGAAAAACAGACCCATCCAAATGAGGCCCGGAACGGCGAGCCAACATCCGGGACATGAGGATCGAGTCGCCCGGCGGCGTGAAGATAGGTCGTGAGAGGCCATCGTTACTCGACGAACAGCCGGCCATCAGACGTGGACCAGTGGAGAAAGACGGTCGCCCCGGGAGTGAAGCCGGCCGAATGTGCCGATGGCCTCGTGTCCACTTCCCACAGATGATCGCGGCTGACACGAATGAGATATTTCATCTCACTACCGGCGAAGAGAACCTTTTCGATGCGGCCCGATAATACTTCGTCGGATAGAGACGATCGTTCCTGCGTCAACCGAAGCTGTTCCGGACGAAGTGACAATGTCGCCGGTCGATCGCTCTCTTGACCGGAAACAGCCGGCACCAGCAGCGACGGTTGTCCATCGTCGGCCGGCTGAAAGACGGTCTTCCCTTCCCTTGTGCCGACGATTTTGCCGGGCAACTCATTGGACACCCCGAGAAATCGCGACACAAAGAGGCTCTGAGGCCGCTCATACACTTCGCGTGGGGGCCCAATCTGTAACATACGTCCCTGATGCATCACGGCGATACGATCCGACATCATCATGGCCTCCTCTTGATGATGGGTCACACAGACGCAGGTCAACCCCGCTTGCTCCTGAATACTTTTCAGTTCAACCTGCATCTGTTGCCGCAATTGCTGATCCAACGCGGCGAGCGGCTCATCCAGCAGGAGCACGGCCGGCTTATTGACCAATGCGCGCGCCAGCGCCACGCGCTGCTGCTCGCCGCCTGAGAGCTGTGCCGGCAGCCGCGCCTCCTTGCCGAGCAACTTGACCATCAACAGAGCCTGGCGTACCTGCTCAGCAATGCGAGGCGCGGGCACCCGCCGCATCCTCAAGCCGAAGGCGACGTTTTCAAAGACGGTCAGGTGGGGAAAGAGCGCATACGATTGAAAGACCAAATTCACGGGCCGGCGGTTCGGCGGTACGTGGAGCATCGATCGTCCGTCGATCAGCAGGTCCCCCTCGTCAGGATCTTCAAATCCGGCCAGCATACGCAGCACAGAGGTTTTTCCGGCGCCGCTCGGACCGAGAATGGAAAAAAATTCTCCGCGTCGGACCTCGAAGCTGATCCCGTCAACGGCCGTGACCGCGCCGTGGCGGCGCACGATTCCCTGAATCTCGATCGTGGGAGGTGTAGAAGAAAAGGAACCGTCGGACAGCGAGGGAGGAGAAGTGGAGAGACTGGCCATCAAGGGCTGAATTGACACCTGCGCGCAGGCAGAAGACTAATGTTCCAGGCCGACTTTGGAACTGACATCACGGAGGTGTTTGCGCACGCGCACGCGATGTTCATGCTTCCTCAAAAGCTCCCGACGGATCACGTCACGATCTTCCGCCACAATCCGCACCAACCGGTCGTTGTCCTCGGCATGGTTCCGCACCAGCTCAGACAAGCGCTGCACCTGCCGCTCCAACCGTTCCAGCCTCCAGACCATCTCCATCATGGGATTGGCGGGCTCAATTCCTGACTTGGCGACCGCAGGCTGAGTATTGTGTTTTTTCATCTCCGCTCCTTCAATGAGCTCGACCCGATGTCGGAAACGCAGGTCGATTCGTAGTATCGTCCGAGACCGAGATGAAGTCAACAATCTGCGTCCTTTCTATTCATTCGTCGTCCTGATACAATCGGCCCATCTATGGCTACGATTTTCACCATGGTACTTGCGGGCGGCAAGGGAGAGCGGTTGCATCCGCTGACGGATCAGCGCGCCAAACCGGCCGTGCCATTCGGCGGGAAATATCGCATCATCGATTTCACGCTGAGCAACTGCCTGAATTCGGGTCTGCGTCAGATGGCTGTGTTGATCCAGTACAAGTCGCATTCTCTCGACCGACATATCCGCACCGGATGGAACATTCTGAACGCCGAATTGGGCGAATACATTGTGTCCGTCCCTCCGCAGCAGCGCATCAGCGAAGATTGGTATCGCGGCACCGCCGACGCCGTGTATCAGAACTTGTTCCTGCTCGACAATGATCTTCCGGAATTTCTCCTGGTTTTGGCCGGCGATCACGTCTACAAGATGAATTACGCCGACATGTATAACTTGTTGATCGAGAAACAAGCGGATGCGATCGTCGGCGCCATCGAAACGCCGCTTGCGGATGCCAACCGGTTCGGAGTCATCGCAGTCGATGAAGACCGGCGGATTCTGAGTTTCGACGAGAAACCGGACAAACCCATGCACATTCCCGGCGATCCGGCCCAGGCCTTCGTCTCCATGGGCATCTACCTGTTCAGAACCGAGGTCGTGCGCGAGCAGCTCATCCGTGATGCCAAAGAGGGAACGAAACACGACTTCGGCAAAAACATCATTCCCCGCATGATCAAAGAAAACCGGGTCTACGCGTTCAAGTTTCAGGACGAGAACAAGAAGGCCGTGAAATACTGGCGCGACATCGGCACCCTCGATGCCTATTGGGAGGCCAACATGGACCTCGTGGCGGTCGATCCGCTGTTCAACCTGTATGACCAGGAATGGCCCATTCGCACTTATCAAGGCCAATTTCCGCCGGCCAAGTTCGTCTTCGCCCAGGACTTTCAAGGCGGCCGCATGGGAGTGGCGCTCGATTCCATCGTGTGCGGCGGCTGCATCATCTCCGGCGGCCGCGTGCAGAATTCGGTCCTCTCGCCGAACGTTCGCGTCCACGACCACGCCGATGTGCGGGAATCGGTCGTCATGGAAAACGTGGTCATCGGGGAACACGCCCGCATCCGGCGCGCGATCATCGACAAGGACGTCATCATCCCACCCAAAACTGAGATCGGCTTCGACCCGGTTGCGGACCGCCAACGCTTCAAAGTCACCG
Organism: Nitrospira sp.; assembly: GCA_021323395.1. Lineage (GTDB taxonomy): Bacteria > Nitrospirota > Nitrospiria > Nitrospirales > Nitrospiraceae > Nitrospira_A. The sequence goes on along the minus strand of JAJONL010000033.1, from coordinate 6,435 downwards.
ATTCCGGCCTGGTCGTCATCTCAAAGGGAATGAAACTGCATGCCGCCGTCGATCCATCCGGTTGACCTGGTTGCGACCCTCCGTCAAAAGAACCTGACCCCTGCGATCATCTTTCTCACCTCGAGACGGGCCTGCGACGAGGCCATGCAATCTTTCGAGCGCAGCCAGGTCCTGTTACCCAAGTCCCGGCAGGAACAAATCGCGAGGGTGCTCACCCAGGTCATCACGCAGTTTCCCAGCATCTCGGAACATCCCTTGATCGACACCGTGCAACGCATCGGCGTCGCGGCGCACCATGCCGGTCATCTGCCGTCCTGGAAAATCGCCGTCGAGGAGTTGATGCGCACCGGCTCTCTGGACGCCGTCTTTGCGACGACGACACTCGCCGCCGGAGTCGACTTTCCGGCCCGCACGGTGGTCGTCACGCAATCCAGCATCCGCAAGGCGCGGGACTTTACCGATCTCACGGCCAGTGAAATCCAGCAGCTCGCCGGGCGCGCCGGACGCCGCGGCAAGGACCTGGTGGGATTTGCCGTCATCACGCCGTCGCCCTATATCGACCTGACGGTCCTGACCAAGGGGCTCACGGGACAACCCGAACCGATCCACAGCCAATTTGTCATCAGCTATCCGATGGTGTTGAACCTGCTCAAGGCGCATCCCCGCGAACAGATTCAGTCGATCCTGGCGAAAAGTTTTGCGCAGTTCCAATTGAACCAGCGCACCGCGGTCCTCGAAACGAAACTCGACACCCTGCGCGCCGAGATGGAACCCTTCGGACCCCGCGTCTGCTCCGATTGGATCACGCAATGGCAAATTTTCGATCAGGCGCGCAAACGGAAAAAACCACGGGGGCCCGCGGCCAGGCAGGAATCGCCGGATGTCGCGGCGCGTCTCCACTTTCTGACACCGGGACGGGCGGTCGGACTCGCGCGGGGACGCGGCATCATTCTCCGGCAGTATCGCAGCAAGGGCCAACATGCGCCGATGGTGACTTTACTGCGTGAAGGCGGCGCGCTCAACGAGTGTCCCGCGTCGATCGTCACCCAGGTGTTTGATCGCACCTATGAATGTGAGGAAACGTCCACCTATCCTTGGATAACCCGAGACTCATTGGATCAGCTGACGCACCATCTCAAAGAGCTCCCCCCCCGCCTGCCGATCCTGCCGATTTTGACGCATCCGGAAGAAGACGCGCCCCTCGACAGCTCCATCATCCATACCCTGGGTGACTTCCCCTGCCCGTCTTGTCCGTCACGGCAGGCCTGCCAGCGTGATTACGTGCGAGCTTCCCGAATTCGCCAAGAAATCCACCGGCACACCAAGTCGATTCAAGCCCTCCAAACCAGTTTATGGCACCGCTTCCAAGAGCGAATCGATGTCCTGGAGCGATTCGGCTATCTCGACGCCACGGCGAAACTCACCGCCGACGGCGAATGGGCGCGGCTCATTCGCATCGATCACTCCCTTCTGATCACCGAACTGATCCGCGCTGAAGCCTTCGGCGCAATCGATCCCTCTTTGCTCGCAGCCATCATGGCCAGCATCGCCCATGATGACGATCGTCCCGGCTCGTTCCCGCGCGGCAGCGCCGGTCTTGTCACGTTGTTGTTTCAGGTCCGCAAGCTCGCGGAAAGTCTCTTGCCCCACGAGGAGCCGCCGATGCTTCGAGCCGACGTCGCGGCCTTGACGGAACGGTGGGTGGCGGACCAAACCCTGACTTGGATCGGATTGGCCCGGCTTACGACGATGGCGGAGGGCGACATGTTCCGCCTCTTCGCGCGCACCATCGAATTTCTGTCCCAGCTCAAGACCTTGAAAGGCACCCATCCTTCCTTGGCGGAATCGGCGACTCAGGCCATTGCCGCCATGCGGCGGGGTGTGCTGGAGGAACTGCCATGATGACGTCGTTCGTCGTTTGTGAAGCGTCGTTCGCAAAGGGATTCTCGCCCAGGCGCGTATTCGAGCGCTTCACGAGGCTCTCATGACGACGCATGAGTTAGAACAGTTGCTGCTGCAACAACCGGTTTCTCTGTTGCATCGACTCGCGCGCGGGCGCATCAGCCGGCACTTCCGATCGGGCAAACGGAAACTCGTCGATCTGCTCCTCCAGGCGTCTTCAGAAAACCGCCCTGGGCTGGAATCCGATCTGACCGCCCTGATCGAAGAGCAGCCGCGTCGCCACCCGGAGGCGCCGGAAAAATCCCTTCCTCAGCCGACTAAACAGCGGCCGATGACGCCTCCGACGGCGCATCGCCCCCATAAGGCCGACGATCATGGGCACCATGAACCGCCCGTCTCGCTTCATGAGTGGTTGTCAGGCATCGGCGTGCCGCCTCCGCAACCTTTTGTTCCCGATGCTTGGCAGGTGGACGCGCTTGCGCGGCTCGCCGAGACCGACGTGGTCGTCAGTGTCCCCACCGGAAGCGGGAAAACCTATGTCGCCATCGAGGCCACCGCCCGCGCGATGCGGGAGAACCGCACCGTCATTTACACCTCGCCGCTGAAGGCGCTTTCGAATACCAAATTTACCGAGTTTTCCCGCTTGTTCGGCCCCGAGCAGGTGGGCATTCTCACAGGAGATCGCCGCGAGAACGCCCAAGCCTCGCTGCTGATCATGACCACCGAAATTCTGCGCAATCTGCTCTACGATGCGGCCGGCGGCGAGATCGATGTCCGACTCGACCAGCTGGGGCTGGTGATTATGGACGAATCACAGTACTTAGCCGATCCGGAACGAGGGGTGGTCTGGGAAGAAACCCTGATCTTCTGTCCCTCGCAGGCACGGCTCCTGCTTCTGTCTGCTTCGATCGGGAATCCCCAGGACATCGCCGACTGGCTGACGGCCATCCGTCCCACCCCCTGCTCGCTCATTCGGCATACGAAACGGTCCGTTCCGCTACGCGCCGGCTACCTCCACCCCAATGAAAAGCTGACCCCTCTATTTCGAACCGCGGGCATTCCCTATGGCCAACCGCACTTGATCCATCCCGAAGCCAAACGTTTGTTCGCCGAGTACGAGGACGAAACCGGCCCCTCGCGGTCACGCTAAACGCAGTGGCCGGATGCCGCTCGTGAAGCGTGAACGTATCTCGCGAACGAGAGCGCCGCCCCACGCCCATTGATCCCTTTCTTGCGAACGACGGCTAGAAGGAGTAGGTCAGGCCGATGGTGGGTCCATGCCGGAGGGTTTGGAACTCGGTCAGGGGGGCCGTGACTGATGATCCGTCCGCGCCATAGAGCTTCCACTGATCACCCGCCACCACACGATTCCACCAGACGCGATACCCGCCCGTGAGATAAAGGCGATCCCAGATCCGGACACGCAGATTGACGTCGGAGTTCGTGCCGATGCCAAGCCCCGTCATGCGAAAGCTGGGATCCTGCGCGAGGTCGGTTCTCAGATGATGCACATCCTCATTGTTCAGATAGGACAGAAGCAGCGCGATTTTCGCCTCGACACTGACCCGCGGATCGATCCTATACTCAACCTCTCCACCAAAGCGTCCTGAGACCCAGGTCGTCGTATTCGTGATGACCGATTGATTGCGGAACCCGACCGTTCCGGCTGGAGAGCAACGAAACGCCGAACCGAAAGAGGAGGCCGTGGTACATTCCGCTTGCGTGACCCCCGTGGCGACATGCCGCTCGCGCCAATACTGGAACCCCACAAACATTCCCACACTGCCCTTGTTATCCTGGAAATGATGCGCCGTCACTCCTACATCACCATTGAGATACCAGAGATGGTCGCCGCTGATATCGCTATAGGTTCGGGAAAATCGGTGTGCCCCGCTGACGGTGGCGCCTTGAGTGGCCGCGCCCTGGGCGCTCAAAAAGTCGTCATCCGTCAGACGTCCGCCTCCAATGGAGCCATAACCGAACGCTCCACGCACAAACGCCTTATTCTTCAATTGCACCCGCCCCGTAATCTCGGTGACGTTGGTACCGGTATCTCTATATTTCAATTTTGAGCTGGGATTTCCCAGATTGGTGTCCAGACCCGAGGCGTTGTGGCTCCACACCGTCTCTCCTTGGCTGAACCATTCCGACAGGCCCACGTCGACCCGCAGCACCGAGGATGACCGGACAGGAGTCACCTCCGCAGCGGCCAGCGGCAGCCCGAACCCCGCCACCCATACGACCCCCCACGCAGCTAGGCTTCGCCATGCGATCATCGTCTCAGAAGTCCTTTCTGGCACGGAGCGGCATGGTGTGATGTTCTCCGCCACCTCTGCGACTACGTAATCCGCGAATGAGCGCGCACACAGATACCCTACCTGCGAACCATGGTCAACAAGTTTCTCCGCAGCGATGGAGACAGTCAACGCTCGCGTCCCGAACGCAAGGAGACCGGGCACGGAAGTCGGTGAGATGCCCATGCGCTTTTGTGCATCGGGGTGCCGGATTCATACAGTCGGCCCACATGATGGGGCCGTTCTACCGGCGGTGTTCCATGGCGCATACGTGCGTGATGTGAAATTTTTACTTGCCTATTCGTCTGGCTTTCGATAGGGTCTGCTCACATCATCGTCCTGTCGGGAATCTCACCGAATACTGGCTGAGTGATTCCCGGCAAACAACTAAGCGCAACACCTGAGTTCGTGTATTGGCACGTCTGTTGCTCACCAACAGCCGATTGCATTTTCCATTTCGAACAAACCCCAAAGGGAGTACCCACCATGACCGGCCTACCTGTGACATACACTTCACATCCACCCCGACGCGCTGCGGGAAACGTTATCTGCCTGATGCTGATGCTGTGGTTGGGTGTCTCTCTCGCGGGAGAGCCGGCGGCGTTCGCGCAGAATATTCAATTTTCTCCGAGCGCGGTTTCAATCACCGTTCCTCAAGGAGGCACCGGCACCAGCTCCCTCACGCTCAAAAAATCCGATACGGCCCAACATACCTACTTCATCAGCACCAACCAGTCCTGGATCTGGCTGAATCCGCCCTATGGCAGCACTCAGACCATCTCAACCGAAACCGACATCCTCACAGTAACCGTGAATACCGCCTCGATGGGACTTTCCGCCGGCACCTATTCCGGCATCATTTATATCGGACAAGCCGGACCGGGCGTCTCAACGACGTGGCGGATCCCCGTAACCGCGACGGTCACCGCCTCCGGCACGACGCCCCCGCCGGCACCACCCCCTTCGACGACGCCCCCGCCGCCGTCCACGACACCTCCCCCACCACCGTCCACGACGCCGCCCCCTCCGGCCACGCCGCCGCCGCCCCCACCGAGCGGCTCCTTGACCCCTCTGATCCAGGCCTTTCCCGCCGGGTTGGCGCTGTCGGCCCCCAAAGGATCGAACGCTACCGGCATCTTCAACCTGCAAAAGGCCGGGTCATCACAAAGCGCCTATAGCATCAGTACTAATCAATCCTGGATCTCACTCAATCCGCCGTACGGCAGTACCCAAACCATTACCACTGAAGTGGATCCCATCACGGTGACGGTCAATACCGCGGCGCTGAATGTGGGCTCCTATTCAGCCGTGGTCTATATCAGTGAAACCGGCCCCAACGGGTCCAATATGTTACGCATCCCGGTGAGCGTGACGGTCGGCGCCACCGGCTCGACACCCCCGCCGCCGTCGCCGATCGGGGGGGCAAGCCCCCCTCCACCTCCTTCCGGAACAGGAACCGGAACGGTCACGGTGATGTGGAGTGCGAATACTGAAGCAGATCTTCAAGGGTATCGGGTCTATGTGGGGACTTCATCAGGTTCCCGCGCCCAGGTATTCGACGTGGGAAATGTGACGTCGACTCGGCTCACCCTGCCGTTAGGATCGACCTATTTCTTTGTGGTCACGGCCTACGATAGGACCGGCAATGAAAGTTCGCCTTCTGGAGAGCTGAGCAGAAGCGTGTTCTAAATACCTATTGGATGAACGGCCGGACTTGACCGGTCTTCCCTCAAGCCTGTATAACGGGCGCTGCTGTTTCGCGGCCTGCACTCGAAGAATGCTTCGAGGAGGGCCGGTTGCAAGATGCGCCCGTAGCTCAATTGGATAGAGCATCTGACTACGGATCAGAAGGTTACAGGTTCAAGTCCTGTCGGGCGCACCATAAAACAATACCTTAGATAAGTGTCTTACAGCCGCGCGCTTCGATGTAGACCCCTTGTAGACTTCGCGCACAGACTTCTGAGAAATGATCGCCGTCCTGCATCCGCTTTGGGCAGCACAATCAAACATCACTCTTCTTCCCCACTCATTTCACAACGCTTTTCACAACAGTGTTTCTAAGTACTAGTTTGCCCGCCTTGTCCTTTTCTGGTGGATAACGCTACGATCGCAATATGAATTGGACACATGACAAGCCTTGGAAAACTGGTTTTTATTGGTACAGGGAACCTGCCTCGCCCGAAGGCGCACCGCTTTCGGCCACCATAGTCGAGGTCGTTATCTCTGAGGAATCGTTCGT
>JAJONL010000132.1 GCA_021323395.1 Nitrospira sp. | reverse complement strand
AGTGGGTTTTCGAATGGGCGGAGGTCCACCGCATGGATGAGCGTCAACTCTTCGTGCGTGAAGAGGCGGCAGACAACCTGGACGGCGTTGAAGGACTGGTCCGACCAGTCGACGGCGACCACGGTGCGCATCGCGCCTCCTGCAGGGAAGGCATGCCGGCAGTCGCTCCCCTCAGCAAGCAGAAATCAGGCTTAGCGGAGCGATATCCGCAGGTCGTGGGATGAGTCATCATACTCCCGATTTGACAATGAAGGTCAACCACGTGCAATCGGCCGATAGAACCCGGCAGGGAAGATGTTGGTTGGAGAACATACGACATTCAGACAGGGCTTGAGCAGGAAGGGTGGTTGTCGCAACATACGGCGCTCAACTCGTGAGCGAGCGAGGCGACTGTTCACCCATTCCGCTATTCGGCGTACCGTAGATCGCGGTCATCGGCGAGGGAAAGGTACGCATCTCCCCATTGCTGTGGACTCTCAAGGCTCCATGGCTCATCCAGATGAACAGGTTTGAACCGGAGACCATAGAGTCCCCCATAGACGAGATACGCCAAGCCCGATCCCGAATCTTCAACCGGTCGGGCGTAGGCGGGACATGTCGGGGCTTGATCGTCATCACCCCAACCAGTGACCCAACACCATTCGCCGGCAGGATTTCTGTCGTAGATCCGAACCTGGATCACCGGCCGCGCCGGACCGGCTTCCTTAAAGCGCGCAAAAAAGCTGGTATCACAATTGTCGTTCGATTCGACTTCCACAATCATGAGACGCGCCTCTCCATCGAATTGCAGAATCACCATCTATGTATCAGACGCCATGCAGGTCTCAGAGCTTCGTCTTGCTATTTTTAGGCCCAAGTTCGATCCTTGCGCAAGAGGGAGCGATGAAATACGGCTGGACTCAGAACTGTGGAATCCCACGCGCGGGCCAAACACCATGAGACGTGAAGACTTCCACACTGGAACGAATAAAACCAAAACAGGAGTGACGCCGTAATCCATATGACGGCAGAAGTTCTTGCATTGGAAGTCAACCAACGTGCCATCGATTTGGAATGGAAGGAGGATCGACATGGCATCCCAGGTAATCCCGCCAGTGGTATCCGAATATTTTGCCACCATCCATCGCATGGACCCCGACGCATGGGTAGCCTGTTTTACAGAGCAGGCCACCAGCTACGAACCAGGAGCGCCCGCGCCTTTGCATGGCCATGCTGCGCTGCGCCAATTTCTCGTGAGGGTTCTCGCAGCCTTCCAAACAATCAGGCTGATGGAAGATCATGTCTTCCTGTACGGGAACCGGGTCGCGGTGAAGTTTACGGGACGTGGGACTGGCACAAACGGGCGGGAGGTCACCTTCGAGGGCATCGATGTCTTTGAGATCAGCCAGGACGGAAAAATTCAGGCGATGTGGGGCTATTGGGACCCGGCCGCGATGATGGCGCAGCTGCAGGGCTAATGACCGTCAGAGGCTCAGGAGGCAACATGATTAAAAATCACATCATTTACAACATTTATCTCGACTGGTCGTTTGATATGGAGCGGGCCGAGGGCAGTTATCTCTGGACCCGGAACGGACAGCAACTCATCGATTTTACCTCTGGCTGGAACACAACGAATCTCGGCTGGAATCATCCGGAAGTCGGCGAGGCAGTGATCGGCCAAGTCAAAAAGAACACCTATGCACCCATGTGGACGGCCGATGCCGCGCAAAACGAATATGCCGCGCTCCTGACCGGCGCGCTGCCCGCCCCCCTCACTGCCGTTGGCCGAGCCACGGGCGGGACCGAAGCCAATGAAATGGCGATCAAGACCGCCCGAGCGTTCACCGGACGAACGACGATCGTCGGGTTTCGAGAGACCTTTCACGGGCAGTCCGTCAACACGCTCGCGATCGGGTTTCCCGGCCCGCCGGTTCACGACTTCGTTCAACTCACCTATCCCCAGACCTACAGAACCGAGCAGTCTCCGGAGCGCGTCCTTCAGGAGTTTGCCGACAAACTGGAGCGAGTGCTTTCCACGCGAGATGTGGCGGCCGTCTTCACAGAGGCCGGCATTATCACCGGATGGGGCTCCACCTATGTCGCACCCAGTGGCTACCTGCCATTGATAAGAAAGCTGACGGAACAATATGGAACCTTCATGATTCTGGATGAAGTCGGGACCGGCTTCTCCCGCTGTGGCTCCCTCTTTGGCATGGAGCTAGACGGAGTGACGCCGGACATTGTGACTTTTGCCAAGGCAATCTCCAACGGCGCCGCCCCGATCGGGGCCATGGTCACGCGTGACGACATCGCCGAGGCCACCTTGGCGAAGAGCATCTTGGTTTCGACCTTTGGCTGGACACCCGTCGCCTGCGCCGCCGCGCTTCGGACGCTTCAGATTCATCAGCGTGACAAGGTGTGGGAGAAGGCTAAGCGAGACGGAGAGTACATCGTGAGTCGACTCAAGAGAGAACTACAGGATCATCCCAAGGTCGGAAACATTCGCGGGATCGGCATGGAGATCGGCATCGATATCGTGACGGACAAACGCACCAAAGAGCACGATCCAGCGACGGTGGAGAAGATCGTGCAGCAGGCCTTCAAGCGGAATCTACACATCGTCTGCGATCACCACAGCAACATCCAACTCATGCCGCCCCTGACGATCGAACGCACGATACTGGACGAAGGGCTCGGAAGGTTGATCGAAAGCATCAAGGCAATTGGATAGGCAGGGGTATGGGGTCACCCTCGCTTCAACGTGGTGCGGGGCGGCGTCTGGATAATCCAATCACCGTCGGACTGCTAGATGGTTTTTATCGGCAGCTGATGAGATCAAGAAAGCGATAATCTCCGATTCCAGCCAAAAAAGAAGGAGGCCCATCATGAAATTCATGCTCACCTTCACCATTCCATCCGACAAGGAACAGCGAAACGAGGCCATTGCGCGATTCCAGACGACGGGTGGACAGCCACCTCAAGGGGCCAAGCTGCTGGGACGTTGGACGCAGCTGGATATAAGCAAAGTCTATGTTTTGGTTGAGTCTGATGATCCGAAAGCTTTGGCGGGATATGCCATAGATTGGAGCGATCTCCTCCAAGTGGAAACGGCGCCGGTGATGGAAGACCAGGAATTGTCTGAGGTATTGAAACGCGTCGGCAAGTAGGTTCGGCGGGCGGCTTCGTCACGAACCCATGAATATTGCGGACGAGACGACAAGAATACGGAAGGTGATTTACTGCTCGTCCCTCTCGACAGACCGGAGAAACTAAACGAGACGATAAAGGGAGAAACGCCCATGCGCATTCAAGCAATGGCGGCACGAAGTCGAGGCGACGAACTGGTTCCCTGGACCTACGAACGGGCCGCGCTTGGTCCCTTCGACTGTCTCCTGCGCGTCCTGGCCTGTGGTTTATGCAGCAGCGATCTGCATATGGTCGACAACCATTGGGGCATGTCCCATTACCCGCTCGTCCCCGGACATGAAGTGGTCGGAAAGGTGGTGGACATCGGCGCCCGCGTTAGTCAGCTTTCCGTCGGTGACCGCGTTGGAGTTGGTTGGCAGCGGTCAGCCTGCTTCCGGTGCCATGATTGTGTCAGTGGGAGAGAGCACTGTTGCAACAAGGGGTACCAAGCCCTGCTCGCTGATGGCTACGGCGGCTTTGCGGAACAGATGGTCGCGGACAGCCGCTTTTGTTTTCCCATCCCCGAAGGCCTTTCGACCGACGCGGCCGGCCCGCTCCTCTGCGGAGGGATTACGGTCTACTCAGCTTTGCACGCCGCAGCGTCCCGGTTGGGTGCTCATCAGACGATCCTCACACAACCAGACGGTCGTCCGGCCTCGGCTCCGGATCGGTCCCTTGACCTGCTGATCAGCACAGTGCCGAGTCAGCTCCCCTGGGAGGCCTATGTCGAACTCGTCAGGCCCGGCGGCGCACTGACCTTCGTGGGCGTCCCACCCGGACCGGCTACCCTGCCCCTGGATGCCATGATCCTGCAGCGTCGTCGGCTGCTCACCAGCTCCATCGCCGGCCGCCCGATGATCCGGGAGACGCTGGAGGTGGCCGCGCGCATCGGCGTGAGACCGACCGTCGAAAGCTTCCCCTTAACTGATGTCAACCAGGCCATCCGGAGGTTACGGGAGAACCGGGTCCGCTATCGCTCTTGTCGTCATCGCCCTGGTCGGCGGGCTCGCGTATGGCTGTTACCGCACCCTCCTGTCGGAAGGCAGCCCCAAACAAGATGCCTTCCTAAAAGGAACATTTCCATCTCCTCTCCCAGTCGGCCTGCTGAAAGGATCCGTCGATGGGCTTCAGGTGTCGTGGAAAGGCAAGAAGCTGAACGCCGATACTCAAACCGGCATCAACATCTTCGCCGGAGAGGCCGGCGAGGAGGAACGCTACCCGTTCAAGACCTACCAGGCGAAGGGACTGCGTGACCCCGAAGTCAACGTCCTTCGAATCGATTATGAACTACCGGGCAATCCCTTCTGGCTTCGACGCATCACAGACGAGATCGTAGAAGTGGAGAATGGAAAATACCTGGGCAAAGTGCACCTCCGTATCCTGCCCGGCTATCCCTTTACCATGGGCTACTTCAGGCTTGAACAATAGAACAACGCTCCGCAGAAGGCGGGTGGAGAGATTGGTAATTCATCAAGTCAATAGTCCCCCCTGACTCCGAATCCGAGCAAAGAATCCCATCAAAAGAAGACGCATCGATGGAAATTGGCACGCCGAGCATGACCGCCCGCTTCGCGGCGTTCTTTCACATCTCTCGCCGATCAGCCGGCGCTCGGCGAGAGCAGGTAGTCGAAGTCGGCTTTCGTCAACAGGCCCTGTCCGGCGCCGCGCACCGCGCCTGCCATGACCGCCTCGTAGAGGTCGAGTTTTCGTTGCTTGAGCGCCATCATCTTTTCCTCGATGCTGTGGCGCATGAGAATCCGCACGATCGAAACGGTCCGCTGTTGCCCGATGCGGTGTGCGCGGTCCGACGCCTGGTTCTCCACCGCCGGATTCCACCAGGGGTCAAGATGAAACACGTAGGTCGCTTTGATGAGATTCAGCCCCTGGCCCCCCGCCTTGAGACTTAAGAAAAACACGCCCGGCTGTTCGCCATCCTGAAACGCCGCCACGCGGGTCTTGCGCGCGGTCGCCGCGGTGGAGCCATCCAGGCGATGGTGCGGTAATGCATGCTGGGCGCAGGATTCCTGCACGAGGTCCAGAAAACTGGTGAACTGCGAGAAGACCAGGGCGCTGTGCCCCTCGTCCAGCAAGACTTGCAGCCGTTCCACAAGGAAGTTGAGTTTGGGCGAGGGTTCGTCAGTGCGGTTCGTCAACAGACACGGCGAGAGACAGACTTGGCGGAGTTTGAGTATGGCCGTCAGTGCGATGAACTGAGCCTGACCGGATGTTTTGGTGCGGTAGGCCTCGTCGATCGTGGAGCGGATTTGGGCGACCGTCTGCTGGTAGAGCGCCTTTTGCCGCTCGGTTAAGTCGAGGAATACCTCGCTCTCAATTTTTGGCGGCAAGTCGTGGAGAATCTCGGTCTTCGTCCGTCGCAAGATGAAGGGCCTGGTCCGGCCAAGCAACCGTTCCAGCGCGCTGCCTTGGACACGTTTGAGATCTGCCTTGAACCGATCGTAGTCGCCGAGGAGTCCGGGCAAACAGAGATCGATGACCGAGAAGTACTCACCCACGTGGTTTTCAAGAGGGGTGCCGGTCAATGCGATGCTGAAGCGCCACCTGAGTCGGCGGACCGCGCCCGTGGTGCCGGCCAGGATGTTCTTCACCGCCTGGGCTTCGTCGAACAGGATGACGTGAAACGTCGTGCGTTCCAATCGGTCGATGTCCCGGCGGACGAGTCCATAGGTTGTGAGGACGATCTCGCCATCCTCCGCATCGAGGGTCCGCTTGCTGCCGCTGTAGACATGGACCTTCAAGCCGGGAGCAAAGCGCGCCAGTTCCTGTTCCCAATTGAAGAGCAGACTCGTCGGCACGACCACCAGGTGAGGGCCCTTCACACCAATCGACGCCTTGATGCGCCCTTCCTCGATGGCCGCCAACAGACAGATGGCCTGGAGCGTCTTTCCCAATCCCATGTCGTCCGCCAAACAGGCGCCGAAGCGGTGCTCGTAGAGAAACGCCAGCCAGGCATAGCCCTCCCGCTGATAGGGGCGGAGGGTTGCGTGCAAGCGCTTCGGCAGAGGCCGCGCTGCGATCCTGGTGAATCCCAGGAGACGACTGAGCACGGCCTCGTCCTCGGCCGGCAATGAGACTGCAATGCCCTGCTTGCGCAACGCCAGCCAGTCGAAGATCTGTAAGCGGGGCACACGCACGATCCGCGCTGTGTCTCGATCCGCCTGCGCCTCTCCGGTGAGGTCGAGGATCGCCCGCAGCCGTTCCAGGCTGTGGCCATCCAGGACCCGCAAGCCGCGTTCGCTGTCGATCAACCCGCCCTGCCGGAGGGCAGTCCGCCATTCCGCCTCCTCCAGCGCCACACCGTCGCAGCGGATCTCCGGCCGGATTTCAAACCAGTCGATCCCCGTCCCTTCCTGGTCGCCACGCTCCACCTGGACGGAGCAATCCCACCGAGAGGGTTTGAGCGGCTTACCGTCGTACAACAATTCGATTCCGGCGGTGGTGAGCTTCTCCAGGAGCTCCGGCAATCGTTGGAACAACAAACGCGCGCCGATCCTCATCTCGTCGGCGCGCCGCATGTCGCGAAAGATCTCCGGGCCGATGGTGTCGAACGGAATCTGATACAGCAGGGCTTCCCGCGCCTTGTCGATCGGCTGCAGACGCCAATGCCCGGTACGAATCAGTAACCGCACATCCGGCCTGGCATAGACCGACAGGCGTTGTCTCAGCCATCGATAGGCCTCGTCGCAGATCTGGCGTGACCAGGGCTCCGCGGCGAGCATCGTCTTGATGCGGTGGTCTCGCTGCTTCGAATCCTGTGCGGAAAGGAGTGTGAAAAACGCGTCGTAGAGCACGGCCTTGCGTTTCTGCGCACGCAATGGACTAGAGACCGCGCGACCTGCTCCAATGCCGCGATGCATGAAAAGGTCGAGAGGCTGGGACCAGAACAGAGGTCTCCCATCCGACATTGTGCCAGCAGTGTCCATGGGGCAGCCGGATTGTCCGGGGGGCCGTCTGGAGGCTTCAGGATCAGAGCGTGCGAGGGCGCGCCACTCTCTGGAGGAGATTCAGGGCCTTGAACCGAAGTCGCCGTGCCATCCACCTTCAGCATGAGGTCGCGCAGGGTCCGGTCGGCCTGCTTTCGCGTGAGATCGATGTGGGCCGACTGAAACTCGTCGAGCGAGACTGTGAACTCCGCCTCATGGGTGATGCCCTGCCACCGTCCATACCGTGAGCCGTCCGGCAACGTGACCGTTCGGAGTCCCTCGTCGCGATCACCATAGGGATCGGGGAACGGATCGACCTCTTTGAAACATTGCTGCAGCGAGCGGAATGAGGTCCAGCCGCCTTCGTCCTCCAAATAGAGCAACCGTCCGCCGTCCAAATCTACGACGAAGCTCCTAAAGCGAACGATCCGTTCGAGGATCACCCCGTCGGCGAGGCAGCGCGCGCGGATTCGGACCTGATCACCGGCCAGGTCGATTTCCGTCTTGCTGTGGCACGTGACCGATGAAGTCCAGGAGAGAGGCAGGGATTCTCGGTCTGTTTCCAGCAGGATCCGGTAGGGCCGGTCGTGTTGTCTCAAGTAGTGCAGCAACGGGTCTTCCCCGAATCCTGACATAAACCAGGACCGATTATGCAGAGGAACCAGCTCGGGGGGAAGCGCAGGGGCCCACCCCTCGGGGAGCAGCGATCCGTTTCGGTGGATCAGCAGCTGTGGGTATGCGTGACGGGCATCGATGACGATCTCATAGCTGATCCCCTTGCGGGCGGAACCTTCGCGGGTGGCTCTCGGCGTCCCGCTCGATTCCTGGTCCTTGCCGAGCAATTCGGTCCGGAGCACAGAAATCCGAGTTTGCTGCCGATCCGGTAATCTGAACGCCTCCGGGGAGAGCAGGTGCTTCGTGGTGAAGCAGGCGCACAGGACATGTTTACAGAGCCGGTCGGGGTTCCAGGCCGGGCAATCGCAGGAGGCAGCGAGGAATCCGTCGTCGAGTGAAAAGATGACCGCATAGAGCCTGGCCCCCTGTACCTGCGCCGTCAGCGTGCGGTGATCCCGGCTCCAGAGATAGTGGAGCAGCCGCTGCTGCCGGTAATAGTTGTATCCGCGAATGACGGGCTCTTTCGGAGCCATCGTGTACACGTCATTGGCGGATAAGGCGTGGAAGGCGGCGAGGAGGGCGGGTGGTGTGGGGCGAGGCGCCAGGGAAACCGCTTCCTGCTCCGAAGGAGGACGGTCCCCCGACCTGCGACGAGACGAGGCGTTCCTGCGCAAAACGCAGCACTATAAGCGGGAGGGGTCAGCCTCATCAAGATGTGGCAACGAATCGATGGAGGGCCTCCGACCTTCGTGTGAAATGCGTCCGTCTTTCTCGCGAAGCGATGGTGTCCCCCAAGGAGGCGTACCAAATGCCGGCGCCGGTCTCATCAGGTCATGGGCAAATCCGAGATCTGGTCCGGAGAGGTCACGATCATTTCCGGTTTCCCTTGGAACCACGTCAGTGGCCCACGGACTTGGGCATACCCTCTGCGCGAGATAGGTTATGCTGAAGTCCATTGAATTTTGAATGAGGAGCTCCCTCCGTGGAATACTCCACGCCTGAGACGAAAGGAGCCACCGATGAGGACCAGACACGAGGCAACGGAAGTAGGCCCTCGCAGGATTGAGGGCGCTCTTGAAGAAAGGCGCCAATGTTGCTGTCCTAGAGCCGGATGTCGCAGAGGCGTTCCGAGACTCGGCTGCGGTCAACATAGCCCTGCGCTCTCTTCTTGAAATGTCGGAGACAACTCGTCGTCTCACCACCCGTCCCAAACGCAGGTCGCGCAAAAACACTCCTGCGTGAACAGGCCGAAACGCGGTCGATTCTTCCTGAACCAAACTCACCAGTTGGGGGGATCTGTGGATCTCACAGAAGGCAGACAAGTGCAGAGACGTGTATAGCCAGCTGGAGCGCACTCACTCCTCAAAATCGTTCCTGACACCATTCATCTAACGACCTCCGGAGGCCAGGATATCCTCCCGACCCTGAAGCTTCAATCCTACCGGAAATAACGGAGCGAGATGTTTGGCCAGAGTATTTCCGGCAATCTGATGCCCCAACTCAGCCCAATGCCCTCCATCAGACCACCATACGTCTTCCCCTTGATTGGCCGCTCGCTCAACGTCCCTGGCCACATCCTCAAGAAAGAGAATGTCATGATGAGCAGAAATTGTTCGGAATGCCTTTACCCACACGTTTCCCGCTGAACAATTGAATGCCACAATGGGTATAGTTCCAACTCGTTTCCTCACCATTTCCACTAGTTCATCCGTAACAAGAAAGGCTCTCCTGAAATCGGGACGCCCGAAACCTTCATTTTTGATCTCATCGTAAATCGGGCTCGCCTGACGAACTGCTCTGAATCGATCCCACCGACCAATAAAGAAGGATAGTGACCGTGAATAATCACGGGCAAATACTCTCACACGTTCTGACAGAGACCGTGTCCGATAACGAATCGCTCCATTGACCCAATAAGGCTTATAAAGCCGTGTCGGATCTAATGATTTTTCATCCAAGTCTAGATCATTTTCAATAAAATCGTTGTCACAAAATTGCCAGAGCAGAACATCTGGTTTGATCAGATCTATGTATTTATCCAAGATTAGATATTCCTGTAATGTGGAATACCCACCAGCACCCCAAGCAAAGACTTCAACGTCAAGCTTCTTCTTTATAACAGGGCGGTTTCAAGTTCCAAGTGCAACGGGTGAATCATGGCGCAGGTGCGCATAGACTTCCAGGGGCGTGGCGAAGTTCAGACATTTTCTCGGGCGCGT
>JAJONL010000131.1 GCA_021323395.1 Nitrospira sp. | reverse complement strand
CTGCCTCGTTCTTGACGCACTCCTCTTCTCGGTGTAGGGTCCCACGTTCAATAGGACGGTAATCCAGGACAAAGGTTATTGCCTCGGCAATGCCATCAGCCAGGAGATAACATCTCGTGTGCGGAGAACGAGGACGCGCCAGCGAAAGATCTGCGAACATGGCGTGTGTAAAGCGGAGAGGGCGCAAAGCCGTCAGCAGGGGAAAAGTCTGTTGGAGAAGAAGCCGAGCTCCGGGCCATAACCTGGGAAACGGCGGCGTTGAACAGACGGCCACGAGGAGCATCAGACCGTGAGAGGAGAATCAGCGAAGATGGAGCACAGTCAACAACGGCCGGTGGTGGCGATTCTGGTCGGCGGCGGTCCGGCGCCGGGTATCAACAGCGTGATTGGTGCGGCGACGATCCGGAGCATTCTGGGCGGTTGCGAGGTGATCGGCATCCTCGATGGCTTCAAGTGGATCATGGAAGGGAACGCGAGCAAGTCCAGACCCTTGTCGATCGAGGATATCAGCCGGATTCACTTCAGCGGAGGATCGTGCCTCGGCACCGCGCGGGCGAATCCCACGCAAAAGATCGAGCATTTGGACGCGTGCCTTGCGTCACTGGCCACCCTAGGCGTCACGAGGCTCATCACCATCGGGGGCGATGATACGGCCTTCTCCGCGCTCAAATTGGAGCAGCGGGCCGCCGGCCGTCTCCAGGTTGTACATGTGCCCAAGACCATCGACAATGATCTCGATCTGCCGCACGGGATCCCCACGTTCGGATTTCAAACCGCCCGTCACATCGGCGTCGAACTCGTAAAGAGTTTGATGGTGGATGCGGAGACGACCTCGCGCTGGTACTTCATCGTGACGATGGGCCGTAAGGCCGGACATCTGGCCCTCGGCATCGGCAAGGCTGCCGGCGCGACCTTGACTCTCATTCCTGAAGAGTTCCGGCACAAACCCATTCGCCTCAGCACCCTGATCGACACCTTGGCCGGCGCCATCATCAAGCGGCAGGCTTCCGGGAGGGCCGACGGCGTGGCGGTATTGGCGGAGGGATTGGTCGAATTCCTTGATCAGCAAGACCTGGAGGGGTTGGAGGACGTGGAACGGGATCAGCACGGGCATGTACGGCTGGCGGATATCAACTTCGGGTTCGTACTCAAACGGGCGGTGGAGAAGGCGTTGCAATCACTTGGTATCAAGATGACGATCGTCGACAAAAATATCGGGTATGAACTCCGTTGCGCGGACCCGATCTCCTTTGACATGGAATACACCCGCGATCTTGGATATTGCGCGGCACAGTTTCTTCTGGAGGGAGGGAATGCCGCCATGGTGTCGATTCAGAATGGCCGATTCATTCCGATTCCCTTTGACCACATTTTAGACCCCGCGACCGGCCGCACGAAAGTGCGCATGGTAGACGTCGAATCGGAATCCTATATCATCGCCCGCCGATACATGATTCGACTCTCCCCTGAAGATATGAGTCAGCCGAACACATTGTCACGCCTTTCGAATACCGTCGGATTATCACCGGAGGACTTCCGCAAGCGGTTCGACTACTTGACGTCACAGGGCCTGTAAGTCATGAGGCCATCGCGGTGGATTTGCCAGGTGAGTCCCTGACGGCTGAAGACGGGTTGTTCGCGAATGCTTCTGCGGAGACTGTGATTTTTCACTGCACTTACAAGCCCTTCGCGTTGACACCTGCCTGATTGTTGCTACAGTTTGAACACGATGTTGCCGATGCCCTGTCCCGACTGCCGGCAGGATCTTTTCGCCATCCCGACTCCCCATGGTCCCGGACTTGATGTCTGTGTCTCGGGCCATGGATTGTGGCTCGAGGAGGGCGAGGTGAATTTGTTCGTCGAGGATTACCGTTCTCTGCAGCGGGCGCGCGCTGACACCGGTCGCGTCGCGGTCAGGACACAGACACGTTGCCCTCGATGCGGGAATCCAATGGATTCCGAGGCGATCTCCTGCATTGCCTTCCTGCGTTGCGATGTATGCCGGGGATGGTGGCTTCCTCATGGATGTCTCACCCGTCTCAATGGGGCCTACCGAGGCGCTGCCGTTCCGATCGAGATCCATGAAGACGAACTGTATCTCCGAGCCGCAGCCAGACACCGCGCGCGCAACGGCGCCTGTCCCGATCGACCCGCTCGGCATCAGACGCATGCCAATTCACAACGCTTATGGTTCTGGGTATTGTTTTTCGGATTGGCCCTGGCCCTCGGAGGAGTCATCTTCATCGCGGGGATCGGGAAAGCTCTGAAAACCTCCCCATGGACCAAGCTGCCGGAGCAAACCCTGTTGTATGTGTGGGCAGGCTTCTTCGGGGGCATCGGCTTGGTCATCCACGGATGGTTGGTGCATCAGCGAAAGCGCCTGATCGAAAACATTCCGACCTCGACCATTCGTTCACTCGCCTTGGGGTTGGTGGAAATCAGCGGGCGCGCGCAGCCCGAGGCGGCCCTCCTGTCCGCGCCCTTCAGCGGGCTTCCCTGTGTCTTCTATGCGTATGCCGTCGAGGAGCAGGTTGGATCGGGGAAAAATGCGCGATGGGAGACGGTGGCCACCGGAACGTCGGAGCAACCATTTTATGTCAACGATACAACCGGACGTGTGCTTGTCCTGCCCCTTGGCGCCGAGCGCATGTTGCCCGACGAGCGGACCTATCAGAACGATTGGTGGAGCGAAGTGCCCCCCAGGGTCATGAACGGGTTGACGCGACTGGGCATTTCGAGCGACCGCTTGAGGGGTCGCAAGACCGTGCGGTGCCGTGAGACGTTCATTCTTCCGGAAGCGCCCGTCTATGTTTTGGGAACGGCGCAGGCAAACCAGGGCGTAAAAGAGAGCCTCGAGAATCCTGCTCGTCTCTATATTGGGAGCAGTCACAATAATGAGTTCATCATCTCGGATCGAAGTGAAAAGGAATTGCTGTCACGGTTGCGGTGGCAAGCGTGGGCGTGCCTCGTTGTAGGTCTGATCGTGATCGCCGCCTGTCTGATCACTCTCTTCGCGTACTCGCCGACAACCGTCTCATAGGGATCACGTCCACGGAGGAACACTCTTATGAATGGCACCTTGCTGATCGGAATTCTGCTGGTAATGGGGCTCGTTGCGCTCATCGTCTATGTGGTCGGCGCCTACAATATGCTGGTGCGTTTTGCCAACAATATCGATAAGGCATGGTCGAATATCGACGTGATCCTCAAGCAACGTCATGATGAACTTCCCAAACTCGTCGAAGTCTGTAACAGCTACATGACGCACGAACGGGAGACGTTGGAAGCGGTGACTAAGGCCCGCAAGGCATATGGGGCAGGTGTGAACATCAACGACAAGGCTCAGGCGGAAAATCAGATCGTCGGGGCATTGGGAAAGCTGTTCGCCGTGGCAGAACAGTATCCAGATCTCAAAGCCAATCGGGAATTCCTCGCTCTTCACCAGCGGATATCGGTATTGGAAAGCACCATCGCCGATCGGCGCGAGTTCTACAATGATTCGGTCAACATCTACAATATCGCCATCCAGCAGATCCCTACCCTCTGGGTGGCGCAACAGACTGGATATGGAACGAGGCGGTTGCTTACCATCGCACCGTCTGATCGCAAGGATGCGTCGCTCGCATTCGGCAATCGTCCGCGCGCGGTAGCCTAAGAACAGGAGCGTCAGATCGTCGAGCAGGGGAAGAACTGGCAGGCTGCGGAAAAACTATTTGGACAGCCCCCAAAGATTTCAGTAGCCAGGAGGTTTGAGAGTGTAGGATACGACCCAGCAGGGTGCTGAAAAAGGCGACCTTCTTACCCGCCCAACCCCTGCGCGTCAAAGACGCGCCCTGTCGCAAGCAAGGCCGCAGCGAGGTCCACGGCGCGAAGCATAATGAGCGCCACGTTTGTGGACGCCGGCGAGGCGGTGAGCCGGCCGTGTCCCGGGCCGAAGCGTACCCTCTGCGGTACGTTGAGGGTCTGAACGAAGCGAGAACCCTGCTGGTGGACTTTTTCAGCATCCTGCCAGGGAGGCCCACTGCTGTGAGAGGATCACACCGGACGAGCATGTCGCAGCCGGTAGGATCGAACGGACCACCTCCTGCGCTGCTCTCTCCGTTCCCACACCTCGGTCTTTCTCTCCAGAATGGGCACTGTGATGCGAACCACCCTCGTTGAGATGGTATACTCGGTCCTCGCATCAGCCGGCGGATAAGTGGCATAGAGAGGTGCGGAATGATCGATCCCACTCCTGACAGTGAAATTCCTCTCTCATTCGAGAACCAGCGAGCGGTGGTATCCCCCTGGGGAGGCGCCTTGCGCCGGTATTATCTGATGGAGGCCGACGGCGGCGAAACCGACGTTATCTGGGGCTATTCAGGAGGCAGTCAGAAAAAGGGTGGCCAGGGCGATGTCCTCATTCCATTTCCGGGGCGCGTCGCGGAAGGCCGCTACTCGTTCGAAGGGCAGACATTGCAACTCGAACGGAACGACAAGGAAGGGCCGAACGCGATCCACGGCTTTGTCAGAGCCTTGCCCTGGAAAATCCGTGAAGTTCAGCCCGGCCGCGTCGCCTTCGATATTTCGCTCGATGCCGAAACCTATGGGCATAGGGGGTATCCCTTTTCACTCGCGATCAGCGTGACGTATGGGCTGGATCATCGTGGTCTCTCCTGCTCATTCGCCCTGCAGAACGCCGGCCGGCAGGCGGCGCCGGTAGGGGTCGGCTTTCATCCCTACTTCACGGTCGGCACTCGGCTGATAGATGAGGCCGAGGCCAAAATCCCATGCGCGAAGTATTTGGAATTCAACGAACGCCTCGCGCCGACTGGGATCATTTGTGATGCGGCCGGCACAGAATGGGACTATCGAGACTACCGTCGGATCGGCAGCCGTCGGTTCAACCACTGTTACGTGGATCTGGAACGCGATGAGGAAGGGATGGCCATCGCGTCACTGCGTCAGGGAGTACATGGTCGCGCCATCGACATTGTGATGGATCGCTCATTCTCCGCCCTCGTGGTTTACACCGGTGATGCCATTGCCGCTGCTCCGCGACGCGCTCTGGCCATTGAGCCCATGACCTGCGCGACGGATGCCCTGAATCACCCCGAGTGGGGCTTGAAACGACTGCTTCCGGACGAATCGTTCACCGGCCGTTACTTAGTCAGGTCGGGCCGCAAGTAGACAGTCCTCCATTCGACCTTCTTCACATCCGCTAAACTCGTATTTCGGCCTTCCTCAGCTTGAATTTGGGATACCCGAGCACTCGAATGTATTCATCGAGGATGGGGGTGGATACGACCGGCCCAAGCCGGCCGGATTGCCAGGCAGATACGAGGTGCGATGGGGGTCAGGAGAAGAGCAACGCCGAGATAACGACATTCATATCGAGAACGGCTCGGATCACCGGGGCGGCCTCGGCGCCCTCTCGCCCATGCGACGGCACGATCCAAGTCTTTCGGCTCAATCCCCAGATCTTTGATTTTCTGTCGGACAGATGCAAGGCGAGATCCTGGTTCTGCCATGATGACTGGCCTAAGGATCAGGACTCCGCCCTTGGTTATGACATCGAAATAGTCGGTCTCAGGAATGTCCTGCAGCGCTTTCTTAGGCAACGTTACCTGATTCTTGGATGTCTTTTTTCGCCAGCATGGGCACCTCAGCATAAAGTAAGGACCTTACAACCAGGTATTATGGCAAGGCTCAGGCATCATTTTCTGTCAGGCAGCGACCGAGTCCCTGTTGTTCGGCCAGGTGATAGGCATAGTGCAAGGCTGCCAGATTTGCGACCCGTTCTTCAGCCTCTTCGCGACTATCGGCGTAGATGATCTGAAGGCCGAATCGTGCCGTCAGCGCATCCAGAAAATCCACCAGGCCGTTCTTGTGATACTGGCCTAACCGCCCGCCGCCGGTGTTGTATTGGATGGTTCCTTCAATGACGAGGAATCGATGTGGAACGGCGAGCAGGGGGTCGAGTTCACGCAGAAAACGCGGACGATTGTCGGAAGGATTCGAGAAGATCGTATTGATCTCCTCTACGCGGCGGCGTTCTACACAAAAAATGCCCGGGGCTTCCGCAATCGCGTAATCACCCGCCGGTAAGGCCTGTCGTTTGGTTCCGGCGATGCGGACGAGACCCTTGAATTCATAGGGCAGGTGCTCATGGAGGTCGACGAGCAGATGAATCGCCGGCACCATGATTTTTGGATGGCTGAAACGAGTCACGTTCAGCATGGTTTGAGGCCCGCGTAATTCTTGACGGGCTCGCGAGGCTGATTGGGGGCGCGGCGGGGGCGACGGTCGTGGGGGTGGCGTGCCGGACTGAGTCTGTTGCCTGGTGGCATCATAACGAATCCGTGCGATGGGATCGCTGAGGGTTTGATAGGCCTGATTGATGAGTTGGGTGCGGGCCTCAGCCTTCCGATGCAGGGCCGGCGAGTGTACAAAGCGATCGGGATGCCAGACCTGCATGTGTTCGTGCCAGGCTTTCTTGATTTCCGCTTCGGTGGCGGTGGGAGAGAGTTCCAGCACGGCGTAATAGTTGGTGGTCCGTTCGTCCCGCATCGGTCGGTCCTGTTCGAATTGATGAAGTGTAACGGAGTAGAAGGGGAAGCGCTAGATTGAAATCATCGACCTATGGATCACCCATAATCAGCGCGGCTCGTCATTGTGCGTGAAGAGAAGCCGGTGTATGGTAGGCACCAGCACAAGCTGATTGCCAACTCCAATTCCTCGGAGGCGATGCCTATGATTCTGGTCACTGGCGGGGCCGGCTATATTGGTTCGCATACCTGCGTGGAGCTTCTCAATGCCGGATCTGATGTCACGGTCTTCGATAATTTTTCCAATAGTCATCCTGAATCACTGGCCAGAGTGCAACGGATCACGGGAAAGTCCCTCCGACTGATACGTGGTGATTGTCGTGACCGTGCGGCCTTGGTGGCGGCGCTGCGCGAGAGTCGGACGACCGCAGTGATCCACTTTGCCGGCCTCAAGGCCGTGGGAGAATCGGTCGAGCAGCCGTTATCCTACTATGACAACAATGTAGTCGGCTCCTTGCGCCTTCTGGAAGCCATGGGCGAATGCGGCGTGAAACAACTGGTGTTCAGCTCGTCAGCCACGGTGTACGGCGATCCCCAGACACTGCCTCTCTCTGAAGACCATCCGCTCTCCGCTACCAATCCCTACGGTCAAACGAAACTGATGGTAGAGGAGATCCTGCGCGATGTGCGTCGCAGCGATAGTTCGTGGCGAATTGGCATCCTGCGTTATTTCAACCCAGTGGGAGCCCATGCCAGCGGCCTGATCGGAGAAGATCCCCGAGGAACACCCAACAATTTGTTGCCCTTTGTGGCGCAGGTCGCGGTCGGGCGGAGAGAATGCCTCAACGTGTGGGGACAAGACTATCCCACTCCCGACGGGACCGGCGTGCGGGATTACATCCATGTCGTCGATTTGGCGGTGGGACATCTCAAGGCATTGGAAGCGCTGGCTCGGCTGGATGGCCGGACGGCATGTTTGACGGTGAACCTCGGCACGGGCAACGGATACAGCGTTTTGGACATCGTGCGGGCATTTGAAGCGGCAAGCGGCAAGCCGGTCCCTTACAAAGTCGCGCCGCGGCGCCCTGGTGATGTGGCTTCTTGTTATGCGAATCCCAATCAAGCGTTTGCCTCATTGGGTTGGCGCGCGGAACGCGGCCTGAGCGAGATGTGCGCGGATGCCTGGCGTTGGCAGAGCACCAATCCGAACGGATATGCTGGTTGAGGACCAGGGTCGGGCGCGCATCGCGCACCCAGGCCGAGTTGCCGGCAGCATGGCTCTCGGCAGTCGTTGCACCTCGACGGCTGCGCCGATCCCGTTCACAGACTTGATAAAAGAGATGGTTTCTACACAGCCGCTCTTAGCAGGATGTTGAAAACGTCCGCCGGCTTTGTTCTCGCAAGACACTGCCGCCTCACGATCTCGGCGGCGTTCACACACGTGACGCGCTTTATTCAGCGCGTCGTGAACCTCCGAGGCTCCACGTACCCCCAATGGGAAAGAGCCTGTCTCGGCAGGCGGGGACGGGCGGGTAAGACGTGACGCCTCGCCCCCTCGCATCGCTGCGGCCGCGCTGGACGACCTTTTTGACCATCCCGCGGGCGTTCTGAATATCTCCCAACTCGCGCATCACTTTTTTCAGGGACAGCGAAATGGTTTTTCAACGGCCTGCTAGACATTTGAAGTTCTCTCTGACTCGACCGGGCTTGTTCAGCCGGCCCTCCCTTCCAACCGGAGAATGTGTAGAATGTTTGCAATGGGCGGTCGGTCGTTGTCATTGCCGTCTTGCGTGGCCTTCAGTAGCGAATGGAGGAGCAAACATGCGTGTACAGCATATTATCGAGAGCACATTTCATGTGAGAGTGAAGTCTCCGGTTGGTCGTTCGATGCGAACACTGGTCCATCGTTTCCTGATTGTCGGTGTCGTGGCGATCGGGGGAGTGATAGTTGGGACGTTGTCGCCGGCTGCAGCCAACCATCAGGGCCATGTGCGACATGCCGATGCTGAAAGCCATCCGCCTGGTTCGGGTCATCCGATTCCTGGCGCGGCTTTTCAGGTCTTCATGGAAGGAGGTCACACGACGACAGGGTTGGGACAGTCGGACCCACGTGAACTGGAGTCGGCCGTCGAAACCGTCGTTGCCGCCTTCACCTTCATGCTGCAGCATCGGACCGACTATCCGCGCCTCGATGAAAGCCTCAAGAAGAGCGCGCTTGCGCGAGTGGTGGTTGAACCGCGCGTGATCAATGATGAGGGGAAGGAGTTTCCCTTTCTGGTGACTCGAACGAAGGAGCCCGGCCGGGTCACATTGCTGATCAATGGTTCCAGCCTGATCGACAACGGGTATCTGGGCCATCCCGACAAACTGGTGCCGCTGCTGGCCCGAGAGTTTCAATGGGTCGTCAGCAAAGCGGATACCGCGCCGAAATCCAAGGCCGTTGTGACGGAACGACACCTCAAAGAGGCTCCGATACGCCCGGATCAAGAAATTTTGTCTCTTCCGCCGAATGATCGTGTGCAATGTCTTCGCGCGCTATTGGACGGGTATCTACGCACCGTCGATGATCACAATAGCTTGGAGGGGCAGTCTTACTATGAGATAGGGACGAACATATTGGTGCCGCCGTCGCAGCCCGATTCGACGATCAAGCTGTACGACATTCGAGTTCGCGAAGCGCTACAAAAGATCGTGCGTGATCCCATCTTTACCGAGAAGACACCCGCAGCCGTGCAAAGCCTGCTGAATGGAAAGGTCTGGAACGTGGGGTTCGTCCACCTCGATCAGCGCGACTGGGCGACGCGCACGCGGGTCCTTCCGGATGAAAAGGCTGTATTGGTGGGGGAGCGAAGCCAACGCATTCAACCGGCCTCTATTTTAGTGAATACCTACCGAACGGCTGCGCCGGACGACCCGTTTTATGCGGATACGAAGGGCCTGCCCATGGGGGCCCTGTCCGCGGACCAGCTGGCATGGGTGATTGCGTCAGAAATTCAATATAACGTTCATGAGAAATCGATGAGCGGCCACGTGGCGCAGGATGCGCTCACGGCTCCCAAGTGAGTGGCGCAAGGGCCGCCTCTGCGAATCTAAAGGAACTTCAAACGTGACTTCTGATGTGCGGAATGGCTGCGGGAGGGTCTAGCCCGGACTATTCATGAATACCTGCTACGTCGTCCGATCCTTTCGCCCGACGGGGCTTTTCTCGTTCGGCCTCCTCGACGGACTGCAAGTACGCCTGCGCCGGCCTTACTTGCGAAAAGCCCCGGCGGCCTTCGGTCTCGAACGCCTCGCGACGGCATTCATGAATAATCCGGGCTAACGAGTGATCTGTTTTGGCTGGCCCGCCTTCGCGAGCTGGATATTGACGCCCACGACGCCTTCATTCAATTTGCGATAGGGATAGCCGGCGGTGATGAAGGGGAGGGCGTCGGCCTGTTTCTGTGTCGTGATCAATGCTAAGGCCGGCACATAGCGACCGGGCGCGACCTTGACGCCGATGAGTTTGGCTCCCGGTTCGACGACCACATGGTCGCCAAGTTCAGTGCGAAACACCAGAGCCTGCATACCGACGAACGTATCGTCACCCACTTTGGCCGGTCCGTGCACCTGGGACTGATGGGCGAGTGAAACGCGTTTCCCGATATAGACCGAATAGCTCCTTCCCTCAACCTGAACTTCATTTTCAGGCAGTTCATGATCGCCTTCAAATGTCTCCAATCCATGGATGACCACGCCGTCCTGCACGTTGCTCTGATCACCGACGAAGATATGCTGACCTTCGTCTCCGCGAATCGACGCGCCAGGAGCGACGAAAATCAGTTCGCCGATCGTCACGGATCCGTTGACCACGGCCATGGGATGGACGCGAGCGGACAGGGCAATGACCGGCTCCGTCACGGTGGGATTAAAGGTGGTGGTGACGTTGGGCGCGACCCAGCCCGTGAGCGCGATGCCAAGGACGAGGAGATTCAGGATCGGGCTGATCGAGATAAAAATTGATCGATTCATCACAGATTCTCCGGACATGTTCAGGAGTCGGCAGGCCGACCGCAGTACGATGCACACTACGACATTTCTGTTCCTTCCTGTCGGTGGATAAAGCATCAAACTTGAGATTGAGGGCAGAGTCTCTCTTATCGGAAGCGCGGAAGAGTGGACCCGACAGACCTCGAACACGTACAATGCGCGACCGGTTGCGTCCTCTTGGGCCATGGGACAAGTGGCGCAAGCATGGGTTGGATACTATCGGAATGACCAGGAAGGGATCGTCATGAGTGTGAAATGTGGAATCGTCGGCTTGCCCAACGTGGGGAAGTCTACCCTGTTCAATGCCCTCACCAAGTCGGGGATTGCGGCGGAGAATTATCCGTTCTGTACCATCGAGCCGAACATCGGCATTGTGGAAGTGCCCGATGCGAGAATACAGGCGCTGGCCGATATCGTGAAACCCCAGCGGATGCAGTATGCCACGACCGAGTTCGTGGACATCGCGGGGCTGGTCGCGGGCGCCTCCAAGGGGGAGGGCCTCGGCAATCAGTTCTTGGCCAACATTCGCGAGACCGACGGCATTGTGAACGTGGTGCGCTGTTTCGAGGACGATAACGTCGTGCATGTGGCGGGCAAGGTGGATCCGATCTCAGACATCGGCACCATCATTACCGAACTGGCCCTGGCAGACCTCACCACCGTGGAAAAGGCGCAGGAGCGTAATCAAAAGGTCATCCGTTCCGGAGACAAGGAGGCCGCAAAACTGGGTGAGCTACTCGTTCAGGTGGCGGTCTGTTTGAATGAGGGCAAGCCGGAATGAGGGCAAGCCGGCGCGCACGTTGAAACTCGATCCGGCGCAACGCGCCTTGCTGAAGCCGCTGTGCCTGCTCACGATGAAGCCGGTGATGTATGTCGCCAATGTGTCCGAAAAGGGCTTCGCCAACAATCCGCTCCTGAACCGGGTGGAGGAATATGCGGCCGCCGACGGAGCGCCGGTCGTGGCGATTTGCGCAGCGCTGGAATCGGAAATCGCCGTGCTTGCGGACGAAGAGAAGCAGGAATTTCTGGCCGACATCGGCATGACCGAACCGGGGCTCAATCGCCTCATCCGCGCAGCCTATCAGCTGTTGGGATTGCAGACCTATTTTACGGCGGGAGTGAAAGAAGTCCGCGCCTGGACGATTCATATCGGCGATACCGCCCCACAGGCCGCGGGGGTCATTCACGGTGACTTTGAGAAGGGATTTATCCGCGCAGAAGTCATCGGCTACGACGACTACATCGCGTGCAAGGGAGAAGCGGGCGCGAAAGAAAAGGGGAAGATGCGGCTGGAGGGTAAGGAATACGTGGTTCAGAACGGCGATGTCATGCACTTCCGCTTCAACGTGTAG
>JAJONL010000130.1 GCA_021323395.1 Nitrospira sp. | reverse complement strand
GCCGACTTCAGCCTGCCCTATAAACAGCTTCTCTCTCGAAGCGGGAGCGAAGCTTCATCTCACAATGGCAGGGTCTCTGAACTAAGGAGGCGGCATGAGGTATAGAGGGACATTCGGGAGCATGGTTTTAGCGGTGTGCGTCATATCGATGTCGACGTCGGGCTGTTCCGTCTTTAGGGCCGCCAACCGGTCCAGTTATCGAGGGGATGTGAGCGTCATTAAGGAGGGCGCGTCACGCCCTGAAATTATTGCGGAGCTTGGTCAACCGGATTCGTTCAGCAAGACAGAAACCGGCGGGTTCGATGATCGGTATTCCCTCGACCCAGAAGCACACCAGACCTGGGTCAAAGTTGGCACGGTGCTGGTCCATCTAGGCGCCGATTTGGTGACCGGATTTCTTTGGGAACTTTTGGGAACTCCTTATGAACTGGCTGTGCGGGACAGGGTGGTGATCTATCACCTGGCCTACAATCCCGATGGGAAGCTCGCCTC
Organism: Nitrospira sp.; assembly: GCA_021323395.1. GTDB lineage: Bacteria > Nitrospirota > Nitrospiria > Nitrospirales > Nitrospiraceae > Nitrospira_A. Next base: position 5,415 of record JAJONL010000130.1, on the reverse strand, counting down.
GATCGAAAAAATTAAACCGTGATGGGTTACCTGCTACTACCACTCTCCCTGCTCGGCTGAGAAGTGATTTCGGCCGAGCAGCCCTCCTTCCAAGATTCCTACAGCCTCCCATCTCGTCACCGTGCAGATCTTCCTCGCTAGGATCGCGATCTTGACGCTATACGACTAGATCTAGTGTTTACGTATCGGCATCTGTGACCGCCTTATGGAAGACGGCGCAGTTTAACAGAAACCCCCTCACTTCCCATCAGAGGAACAATCATGATTCAGTCTCACCTTGAGTTGTTCTCTGCTCCGCTCCTCCTCGCTGCCTAGACCCTCCTGTCCGGGTGCGCCACCATCATGCACCTGGGTGCTAGCGAGGAGCTCAATGTGTCATCTGAACCGGCCGGAGGGAAGGTGGGTTATTGACGGAACGGAACTGGGCATCACCCCACTAACCACAAAGGTCGAACAAAAAAAGACCATTCAGTGGTGCTTACCAAAGAAGGATTCGAAGATAATCAGTCCAGGGTAGAGAGCCATATCTCCTGATGGGTAGCAGGCAACGTCATCCTGGGCGGGCTAGTCGGAATTCTTGTCGATGTCCTGAGCGGGGGAGGTTATACGATCGAGCCCGATGCGGTGACGGTGAATCTCAAGCCGGTCGAGAGAATTGGCGTTTCTCCAGCGCCCTCCCTGTCTAGCCTGACACAATCTCCGCCCCTTCCATAAATCCGCGATCTCGCCGTGCAGGCAGGTTAAAAAAACGCCTGCACGGTGAATAACAGGTCATTGTCATGGTCGCGATGGTTGTATTCCATCCGTAACGCCCAATTTCGAGCGACTGTGTACCGCTGTGCGACTGACCATCTCCAGTCGTCTGTTGTCTCACCCAAGGCATACCGCAAATAGGTTGTGGTGGCCAATATCCGCCACCGTTCCGTGAGGTCGGCGTAGAAGCCCGCTGATGCGCCACCGCCGACGCGATGGCGATCTTCATAGGCCCGACTGTAGTTCCCCTCCACCTCGGCAAAGGCAAACCAGACTTCGCGCCGGAGCAGATGTGTATCCGTGGCTGCGCCGATGCCGCCGCTGACGTTCCAATTGCTGCAGAGGTCGCAGGTGCCGTGCCTGATGGTCTGCATCCCGATATTAAACTTCCAGGAAGGGGCATGGAACAGCGAATCCACCGGAGAGATCGACATGACATTCATCAACGTCGCACGCTCAACTCGCGTCTGATCGGCTCGATTATAGTGGCGCAGGCTGATCGAGCCGAGTTCAATCTGTGCGTCGGGCGTGTATCCGGTCTCAGGGTCGAGCAGATCATGGTAGGCCGTCCGCAGGCTCACTTCTTCGAACGTATCGTTATTGCGCCAGCCGCCGCCCACACTCACGCGGGAGGTCTTATGGCCCAATTCCGGTTGCATGGCGAAGGGGCGAATCGCGAGATCTTCGGACGGAATTCTCAACAGACTCCGGGCCGTCAAGATCTGTCGATTCCGCTCTCTCGAAGCGACCGCCAAGTCCTCGTCACGTTCGCCCCTGTACCGCACATAGTCGGAGGCCACATCCAACACGAACGCTTGACGAGACTGAGGCAGAGCCCGGACCTCTTCTGACTGGCTGGCCGACGAGTCTCGCACCACCCGTTTTACCAATGTATGTTCCTCCGCGGAGAGATGTTCGCGCTTACGGCGAATGAGCGTGACCCGCGAGGGACGAAACGCGATATCGCTCACTAATCCCGGCTGGGCTGCAAGCAGGCGAACCGTGTCGGCAGGAACAGTCCAAAATGAAAATTGGTCGGTCAGGTGCAGCGATGGGTCGGCATATTCCAACAACGACAATAGATGATACGAGCAATTTTCTTTGAAGAAATAATAGTCAAACGACGCGTTTCCGAGTTCCCAGGCATGCATGAGCAGTCGGCGGATCTGCTCACCGGTAAAATTCAGCCGATACTCCCAGATATCGCGGTTCTCGATATCCCGATACTCCTGCACCTTCAGGTAATAGGGGATCGTCGAAAAGTATCCGCGGTAGCCGCCGAAAATGCCGCGTATCGGGTAATCCAGGTTCGAGCCTGGCGGAACATCGGCTGCAAAATTTATCGTGTAGGCCAGCAGACGAGTCTGGGCCGTTTGCCCCCGTTGGTCGACCCGAAGAAAGGTATGACCGAACATCGACGCGGGATTGTTCATGAAGGCGGCGGGGAATATGAGCGAGATGGATTGCGCTTCGAATCCGGCAAACCACTGCGTAAATCGATCACAGGTCATAGGCCGGAGACGGGAGTCATCAAAAGACAGTTGTTCCTTGAGCCATGCGTACCGTGCGACGAAGGCGCATTGCGCAGGCTGTTTTGAACGGCCGATGAGGTCGGTCGAAAAGAATTGGGCCAGCGTGGCGGCAAGCTCCGCCTCAGGATCGGTCTTCCCGTCCGGGGACATGAAGAAACCCCGCTCGTCCTGCTCGCTGGTATAACCACCGAACAGATTGGCTCGATAGTGGAGCAGAAGATGCCACTCGCGCTCATCCGCCAATCGGGCCTCATGAGCTCGCTGGATGAGTTGCTGCAGATAGGGCCCAGTGGATTCTTCAGCCGCGCCAAGGCTGTTCAGAAGGAGAGTAGCCAGCAGGGAAGACGAGAGCAGTGCGAACGGACGCAGAGAAAAAAACAGGGCTCCGGTCCCAGACCGGAGCCCCATCAGGACTGTGAACAAAAACTTAACGGCTGACGGCCTGCGCAAGGACGGGACTCTTACCGACCGCGTCGTTCAATGCTTTCACTAGTGCGACCGAGGAGGTTTCACCTGCCTCGACCATGGCTGTATAATGTTCTTGGGTCAGCGCAAAGAATGCCGCATGCTGTTCAGTGGGAATCCCCATGAGGGTGGCCAAAGAAGCCAAGTGCTCGCCCTTACCCTGAGCCATCTCCTGAGACAAATTGTCAAAGTTCAAATGGGCGAACATATTCGTTTTCTGCTCCGCCATCACCTGGCCATCATTCGTGCATCCCGATGTTCCGGAGCTGATGCCGAAGGTGCCGCTGCCGAAGGTGCCGTTGGTCGTGGCCATCATGACCTGGGGTGCGATGTTCTTCTGGTTCTTGTAATCTGCCCAAGCCAACTTCCCAAGACCACAGCCTGGTCCCGTATCGGGATTCGCCGCCATGGCCAACCCGGCTTGCGATACCATCGCGATGACGCCCAACACAACGAATAGATTTCTCAGCATAAGTCCTCCTCCTTTGAACAAGTGAATGAGTCCTCCCGAACGGCTCTTTCGTCCATAGCCTGCCGATATTATAACCAAGCCATTTTGCTATGTAGAGCAAAAAAACCGTGCGGTCGCCCGAACGCCTCACTCTGCCCGATCGGCCAAGGTGATGTGCTGCGCTCCGATCGCCTCTCTGTCCAACAACAGAAGCCCGATCGCGCGCGGCAAGTGAAACCGTTTCGGTCCGGCAGAGCCGGGATTGAACAGCAGCATTCCCTCCCGCCATTCCGCCTTCGGCTGATGACTGTGCCCGTACACACAAATGTCCGGCGTCGTTCGCGCCAGGAAAGAGGCGCCGTCCTTCGTCAATTTTCCCTTTTCGTAGAGCCGGTGATAGAGCGCAATGCGATGCCCTCTCAACGCAATCACCTGCTCGACGGGGAATCCGCTTGCTTCGAATCCATCCACGTTCCCGGATACGACCGTGACGGGAGCGATCAGTTCAAGCTGCTCGATGACCTCCCGCTTGCCGACGTCTCCCGCATGCAGGATATGCTCGACTCCGGCAAAGTGGCGGGCGATCGCCCGATCGAATAATCCATGCGTGTCCGATATCACCCCGATGCGCACCACCAGCCTCGCATTATTTGCCGGGCTCAGCCTTCGCCAGCGATTCCTGGACGGTCTTCCAGTCAAAGGTGAACGGCTCGGGACTCCGTTTGGGCAAGGCCGCCAGTTCCGCTTTCAACCGATCGGCGCGAGCCGCGCTCATGGGATGGGTCGAGAACAATTCCACGCGAGCCTTGTCTTTCTCGGAGAGACGTTCAAAAAAACCGATCATGCCGTCCGGCGCAATACGGGCATCGGACAACAGACGAATGCCGGTCACGTCTGCCTCGGTCTCCTGTTCACGTCCGAATTTCAAGGTCACCAGGTTCAATCCCAGTTCCTTCGCCAACCCGATCAGGCCCTGCTGGTCACCCACAACGATACTGACGACCGCCGCCAAGCCCAGCATTTTGACCATGCGCTCGAGACCATGTCGCTGCAACACATGGTTCAACTCATGGCTCAACACGCCGGCGACCTCTTCGCCGCTTTCCGCTTTCTTCATCAAACCGGTATAGACCACCACGTAGCCCCCCGGCAGCGCGAACGCGTTCACGACGGGACTCTGCACCACCGAGACCTGGAACTTGTAGGGGTTGTGAGGAATCTTATCGGTCAGCCGCTGAGTCATTTCCAATACCGCCCCGACTGCTGCGCCTTCCTTCAGCACCGTGTCTTTGGACAGGGCATCTTGATAGACCGCTTCGCCGAGTTTTTGTTCCCATTCAATGGGAATACGGGCGACGGCCCAGTCGACGATCAGGTCGGAGCCGAACCAGATCAGGAGACCAAGTCCCACCACCATCCCCGCGGCACTGCCCCACAGCCAGCGATGGTTATGCCTGGCACGTCTGACATGCTCCGCTGCGCGCTCCAAAGAATCCGTCAATTCCGGAGGCGCCGTGCGCCGAAACGCGACGATCAGGGCGGGATCTTTAAGATAGAGCGTTCGAGGCAAGGTGCCACTCGTCCAAGACAGGACCAGATGATCATGATCCAACCCGCCGGCCGCGACCGACAGGGCCGAGAAAGCGATGGACTCTTCGACGAGTGGCGACCCTTCGGGCGGGATGAGGCGCAGCCCATCCGCCGAAAGCACGACATGACAAGGCGCCCCTGCTCCGGGTAGACCGTCTCCGAAACAGAGGGCGTTGGGAGTGAGAGTCATAACTGTGAGGGTCTCTTCACGCGGGCGCTCAAAACGGCGGCCAACGCGGCCGCAGGCGAGAAAAAACCGGAGGCGTACCCTCCGGGTACGTTGAGGATTTTTTCGAGCCGAGAACAAAGTTGGCAGGCGTTTTCAGCGCCCGCATTGGGCCGCTATTCGGAGACAGGGATGAATTGTCGTATCCAATTTCCAAAACTCCCGGGATTGCGGCTTTGAATGTACACGACGCCCGGGCCGCGGAAGCGACAGACCAGCCCTTCGCCCGACGTGAGGCTGGCAATCCAGCCAGAGGAGGCCTTTTCGATATTGTACGTCGTGGTGGAAGTCCAGGCGACCAGATGGCTGTTGTCGACGATGTATTCTTCACTGGGCTTGAGCTCGATTTTATGAATGGCGCCGAAGCTATTGAGCATGAGCTGCCCGGTGCCGCTGAT
>JAJONL010000032.1 GCA_021323395.1 Nitrospira sp. | reverse complement strand
GCGTCCTGCTCGTGGTCAAGCGCGTAAATGCGGAATTGCACGAGGCGCGTGGGAAGCAGGTCCAAGAGTTCCTCCAACGGCTCTGTCGATAGGCTGTGGGTGCCCGGATCATAGACGAGGAGGGGAATACCCCGAGTATCTTTGGGATCGGGCCGAGGATCGAGCGGCGCCATATCGACTCGGAACGGCAGTGTCCGGAGTTTTGCCGGCAGCGCGTTTTTAATTTGTAGTTGGAATTGCTGGTGACTGGGAAAGTCCATTCCCCGCTCAATCCCTTTTTCCTTCAGCACCGTGCTATAGGCCATTTTCCATTTTACATCCCGGCCGAGAATGTGGGCCCATTCTTGATGCAAGCGGCGCAGATTGCGTTTCCCGGCCTTCTTCCAGCGCCGCACATCTTCCAAGAGGGACCAGTCCGTCAACGTCAGGTATTCATCCATATGTGTGGCGGGATTCGATGGAAACAATAACTTCATGGTGTCCCCGAAGATGTCACGCAGATGGATGTCGATGGCTCTGGTCGTCCGGTGATAGTACACATTGGAGTAGAGATACATTCTGGTGTTCAGGAACATATGCAGGGCCGGCAAGCCGGTCTTGTGAATCGTGAAGCCCTTGTCCGTGATGATGGTGTAGTGAATCAACCGGGTCAGGTCGACCGGCCCGACCGCCACGCCGCACATGTAAGCGTCGCGCAACACATAGTCGAGGTTGTCGGCGGTATAACTGCCTGAAATGACCGGCTGGAGGAGGTTGATCCAGCGGGGAATCCGCGAGTTGTCTTTGCCCTTTTCCTTGAGGATGACGTGGGCAATGAGATCCGGATTCAGTTCTTCGCCCCGAGCGAACGGACCGGACGGGCTGCGGCGGATTTTCTTGATGAGCGGGCCGAGGTGCTCGCGCACGATGATCTGGCCGAGCTTTTCATGAGAGAGGCCAAACCCGTGCAAGTAGTTATCATCGAAGAAATGGCAGAAGGGCCCATGCCCGATATCGTGCACCAGCGCGGTGATTCGCAAAAATTCTTCGACAAATGCCGCCGAAGGGACGTCGGGCACGGCCTTCTGTAAGAACGGGTAGAGGTGGCGGGCAAAGCGCCCGGCCACATGCATGGTACCTAGGGAGTGCACAAAGCGGGTATGTTCGGCGGAGGGATACACCCATCGGGCGCTTTGCAATTGGTAGATGTATCGCAATCGCTGGACCCAGGGAGAATCGATCAGATCCTTTTCCGTACGCTCCGCAGGATCCAGGGTCGCGTACGGCACAGTGAAGGAGACATATTCATGGATAGGATCAGCGATGAGGGCCGATCCATCGTAGGGAGCGCGACGAGGTGCGGGGGGTAATTTCATGTGGCGATCGTGATGACGCGATCTTAACGCAGGTCCGGCGGAGGGGGCAATGGTTCATGCCTCCCGAGCGGCTTGTTGTGGCGATACCTGGAAAGCAGGACATAGGCCAGAGGATAAGACAAGAGGCCACCGACGAGGCTCAGAACCATTCCGCCGACGAAGAATGGCCAGGCATAGGGCATCACCTGATGATAGATGCCCATGAAGGTCAGATCGCTCCAATCGAACGATGGAAACTCATGCACACCCAACAAGGTCGCTCCGGTCCAATAGGTTCCTCCGAGGATCGGAATCAGAGTCCACGGATTATTCAGAAACGCGCCGGCGAGGAGTGCGATCAAATTCAAGCCGAATGCCCAAGCGCAAAACCCCACCATCAGCATGTGGAGACCGTAGGCTGGAGAAAAGCCGATGAAGACGCCCACGGCGAAGGCCAGGGCGGTGCGGTGTGGCGATTCATCTAGATGGAGAATTTGGCGGAACAGCGAGCGAACGTCGGTCATGGATGGTCAACGCCACATGCTAGAGTGATGGGCTGCGGAAGTGTTCGTAACTTGTGATCGGCAGCGGTTGGCTGCCACCCACGTCTCTCCGCATCCGCAGGCCGGCTGGTTTGGAAGTGATCGATCCGATACAGGTGAATCGGAACGTGGTGGAGGCGGCCAGCCGCTCGAATCGTGAATGCTGGGTGGAGGGGACGGTGAAGAGGAGCTCATAGTCCTCTCCGCCCTGTAAGGCGATCCGCTGCGGATCGAGGTGATGCGCGGCGGCGTAGGCTCGACAGGCCGGAGAGAGCGGGAGCGAAGCGATCATAATCTCCGCCCCTACCTTGCTTTCTTCACAGAGATGACGAAGGTCGCCGCTGAGACCGTCGGAGACATCGATTGCGGAGGTGGCGAGGCGGTGTCTCACGAGCCACTGAGCTTCCGCGACACGGGCGGAAGGTCGGTGGTGCCGTGCCACCAGCCACCGGACTTGTGAAGATTTCATGACAGCGCGCCCCGGTTGGTGGCCTTTCCTCAAAAGATTCAGGCCCGCATGGGAGTCGCCGAGTGTCCCGGTCACATAGAGGAGATCCCCGACACGGGCTCCGCTTCGCAAGAGGGCTTGCCTCGGTTTCACGATTCCGGTGAGCGTGATGTTGAGAAACAATCCGTCCTGAGAGGCGGACGTGTCCCCTCCGACCAGCGACACGTGATAGGGATTAGCCGCCTGCATCAGGCCCCGGTAGAGCTGTTGAATCTGCCCCATCGAACAGGTCCGGGGAATCGCAATCGCCACGAGCATGAAGCGGGGCGCGCCTCCCATGGCGGCGATATCACTCAGATTGGCGATGGCGGCTCGATAGCCGATGTCTTCGAAAGAGGAGAGTGCAGGGTCGAAATGGATCCCTTCAGCCAGGAGATCTGTCGTGATGAGCGTCCACTGTGAGGCCGAGGTCTTGAGGATGGCGGTATCGTCGCCGATCCCTTTGAACACGTCGCGGCCCGGCCCGGCCACCTGCGCCCGCAGAAGTCGGATCAGCCCGAATTCACTGCTGACCCGGTTGGTCCGACGGGATCGGCGTGGTGGCATGCTAAACGGAGAACACCGGAGAGGTCGCCGAAACGTGAAAGCTTCTCTGTGGAGCTGCGACCGCCCGCCTGGACAGGGGAGCTCGCGCCGTTTTTTTGGGGGGATTCTGCAAGGCTGCCGTACTCGATTTCCGGGATGCCGTTCGTCGCAAGGCAGCCTTGATCACGTCGTCGACGGTATCCACGAAGATCAGGTCGATGCCTTTGAGCAAATGTTTGGGAATTTCCTCAAGATCCTTCTTATTCCGTTTCGGCAAAACCACGCAGGCGAGCTTGGCGCGTTTCGCGGCGAGGATTTTTTCCTTCAAGCCGCCGATCGGTAACACTCGTCCGCGGAGGGTAATTTCGCCGGTCATCGCGAGATCACGCCGCACGGGAATCTGTGCTAATGCCGACGCAATGGCCGTCGCCATGGTAATGCCGGCGGAGGGACCGTCTTTGGGCGTCGCCCCGGCCGGCACGTGGATATGAATGTCGTTCTTGGCAAAGATGTCCGGGCTGATCCCCAGGGTTTTTTCCCGGGACCGCACATAACTGAGCGCCGCCTGAGCCGATTCCTTCATGACATCGCCGAGGTGTCCGGTGAGAGTCAGCTGGCCCTTGCCTTTCATAACGGTGGCTTCGATGTACAGGACATCGCCGCCGCTTTCCGTCCAGGCCAGACCTGTGGCGACGCCCACCTCATCCTTCTCGAGTTCCGCTTCGGGAACGAATTTCGCCACCCCCAGAAATTTGTTCAAATTGGTCTGGTCGATGGTGTGGCACTGCGTCTTGCCTTCGGCGACCTTCTTGGCCACTTTCCGCATGAGGTTGGCGATCTCACGTTCCAGGTTGCGCACGCCCGCCTCGCGGGTGTAGTGCGAGATGATGTGCCGGATCGTCGCTTCCTGAACACGGATGTGTTTCTCGGTGATGCCGTGTTCATTCATCTGACGGGGAAAGAGGTATTTCTGCGCGATGCCGAGTTTTTCTTCTTCGGTATACCCGGGAATGTCGATGACTTCCATACGATCCCGCAAAGCCGGCAGGATGGGATCCATCAAGTTCGCCGTGGTCACGAACATGACTTCCGTCAAATCGAACGGCACGCCGAGATAATGGTCGGTGAAGGTACTGTTCTGCTCCGGGTCCAGGACTTCCAGTAGGGCGGCCGAAGGATCGCCTCGAAAATCCATGCCGACTTTGTCGACTTCGTCGAGCATGAACACGGGATTGTTGGTGCCGGCTTGCTTCATGCCCTGGATGATCCGGCCCGGCAACGCGCCGACGTAGGTCCGGCGATGGCCGCGGATTTCGGCTTCATCCCGCACGCCGCCCAAACTGATCCGCACGAACTCGCGGCCCAGCGCACGGGCGATGGATTTGCCCAGGGAGGTCTTCCCGACGCCGGGCGGGCCCACGAAACAGAGGATCGGCCCCTTCATCTTCTCTTTCAGCTTGCGCACGGCGAGATACTCGACGATGCGTTCTTTCACCTTTTCAAGGTCGTAATGGTCCTCATTCAGGACCTTCATCGCGGCCTTCAAGTCGAGGTTGTCCTTCGATTTCTTGTTCCAGGGTAATTCGACCATCCATTCAAGGTAGGTGCGGACTGTGGCCGACTCCGCCGTATCCGGGTGCATTTTTTCGAGTCGTTTGAGCTGCTTTTCGGTTTCCTTGAGGACCTTTTCCGGCATCTTGGCGTCTTTGATGCGTTTCCGGAACTCCGCCACTTCCTCCGCCCGCTCGTCCAACTCCCCCAGTTCCTTCTGAATCGCCTTCAACTGCTCGCGCAGGAAATATTCGCGCTGGGTCTTGTCCATCTCACCCTTGGCCTGGGCTTGAATCTTCTGTTGCATGGACAGAACATCGATCTCTTTCGCCAGGATTTCGCTGATCTGGCGCAGCCGCTGAATCGGATCGACGATCTCCAGCACGGTCTGCGTGATCTCGACCTTCAAGCCGAGATTGGACGCCACCATATCGGCCAGCCGGCCCGGGTCTTCCAGGTTCTCGATCACCACCATCACGTCAGGAATCAGCACCTTGCCCAGGCTCACGATTTTCTCGATTTGTTCCTTGACGGTGCGCATGACGGCTTCCGTCTCGAGAGTGGAACCGGGCTGCTTGACCTCGACGAGTTTTTCGATCCGCACCGAATAATAGGGATCGTTCTGGATATATTCTTCGATGCGTCCCTTGGCGAGACCCTGGACCAGGATCTTGATGCGCTCGTCGGGCAGCTTGAGCATCCGCATGATGATGCCCACGGTGCCGACCGGATGGATGTCCTCCGGTTGTGGATTTTCCACGTCCAGGGATTTCTGTGTGGCGAGGAACAGCATGCGGTTGCCGGCGAGCGCCGCTTCGATCGCCTTGATCGACATGTCGCGTCCGACGAACAGCGGGAGCACCATATAGGGGAAGACCACGATATCCCGCACGGGCAGCAGAGGCAGCTGATCCGGCGGCTCGAGGTTTTGATTGCTTGAAAAGTCTTGTTCTACGGCGTCAGCCATGAGGCTCCAGTCTGATGATGGTCCAATCTGAGAGACGATGTCGTGCTATGGCACGGTCCGGGTGACGGCACTCGTCAAACCCAAGGCTAGCTGGTGGCGCGTGTCCGGCCCGAGCCGGAGCGTCCGGTGCCACGACGAGGCGCGTCGGGGGCTGCCGGGTGGAGTCGTTGTTGCAGAAACTCGCCGAAAGCAGGTCCCAGGGACGGATTCTTCAGGGCCAGTTCGACGGTGGCGATGAGAAATCCGAGTTTGTCTCCTGCATCATGCCGCTGCCCCTGAACCTCATGCGCAAACATCGGGGTATGTCGCACGAGTTGGCGCAAGGCATCGGTCAGCTGAATTTCGCCGTTCTTGCCCGGCGGAGTCTTGCGGAGAATGGGAAAGATTTCCGGCGGCAGAACATACCGCCCGATGACGGCGAGATTCGACGGCGCATCGGCCGGCGCCGGCTTCTCCACCAGATCGTCGACGCGGTGCAGCCCGTTCTTGACACGGCGAGCCGAAATGATGCCGTATCGGCTGACTTCTTGATGGGGAACTTCCTGCACCCCCAAGACGGCGCCCTTGCGTTGCTTGAATATATGGATGAGTTGCGCGAGCCCCGGCACTGCCGCGTCGATAATCTCATCGCCTAAGATCACGGCGAACGGTTCATCGCCGATCAGATGTTGGGCGCAGAGGACGGCATGTCCCAACCCCATGGCTTCCGGCTGGCGGACGTAACAGAAGTTCGCCAGGTTCGAAATGTGCCGCATCTGATTGAGGACCTGTCCCTTGCCGCTTCCCTTGAGATTTTCCTCCAGTTCCAATGACCGGTCGAAATGATCTTCGATCGCGCGTTTCCCCCGGCCGGTGATGACGATGATATCTTCGATGCCCGATGCGACCGCTTCCTCGACCACATACTGAATCAGCGGTTTGTCGACCAACGGGAGCATTTCCTTCGGGGATGCCTTGGTGGCGGGGAGAAAGCGTGTGCCCAGTCCGGCAGCGGGAATAATAGCTTTACGTACATCTGTGCGAGTCATAGGCGCGATAGTATGTGATGGGGTAGGTGAAGTCAAGATTTCGTCGGGTCTTTTCGGCGAGCCCGCAACGCGGGGCTTCACCGGGAAACTCCTTTACATTGAAAAATGCGATCAATATAATCCGAGAGTTTTCCTGCACATGTGCGGTGGTGCTGCAAAGAAAGCGGCGCAGCGGTGATGAGAACGGTGACAGTTCGTGAGGGTCTGCGCGGAACCGGACGGTTCAACGCGAGGAACGCGACAGGCGGCGTGACGGTGTCCTGTCGAGCGGTTTCGTATAACCAGTGCTTGCATTCCCAGGTGGTACAGAAGGATTGCGGTGATCAAGGCGGGAGGCAGGCGCTGGGTTACTCATTGTGTTCTTGCACTGGTGGTGCTCTACACGCTCGGTGTCCCGGCATGGTTGTACGCGCAGGACGGCGCGCCGCTGGTGACCTCAGCCACGATCCGTGGCCAGAAGCGCATTGAACTGCAAGCGATCGAGGGGCGTCTCACGCTCAAAGCGAACGATCGCTTCACCGCCGACGCGCTCCGTGAACAGGTCAAAATTCTCTACGCAACCGGCTACTTCGAGGACGTGCAGGTCGAGGCGGATCCTGGCCCGGGCGGCGTGGCCGTCACATTCGTCGTCCGTGAAAAGCCCTTCATCACTGAAATCGTGTTCGATGGCAACGAGGAACTGAGCGACGATAAGCTGAAAGAGAAGATTACCATCAAGAGCCAGACGTTTCTCGACCAGCAGCAGGCCAAGGAGAGCGCGGAAAAAATCCGTCTCGCCTACCAGGAAGACGGGTTTTATAACTGCCAGGTGATCCCCGTCATTCAGGCCGTGGACGAAGATCGCAAACGACTGACTTATTTCATCAAGGAAGGCACCAAGGCCAAGGTCAAACACATCAATTTCGAGGGCATGCGTGCCGTGACCAAGGAGGAGATGTTCAAGGTGACGGCGACCCGGGAATGGATTCCGTGGTATGGACTCATTACGCAGTTGAAGGTGCCGTCGCTGCTTTCCGATGCCGGCGTGCTGAAGCGGGAAGAACTCGGCAATGATATTGAACGCATGCGGGAAGTCTATTTGAACAAGGGCTACCTGAACGTGCAGATCAGCCAACCGACGCTGGAACTCAGCGAAGACAAGAAATGGTTTGAAATCAGCTATGCCATCGTCGAGGGCGAGCCGTTCATCGTTCAGGAAGTGGGATTTCGCGGGAACACCGTGTTCGAAGACCATGAATTGCGCGAAGGATTAAATATCAAACCGGGCGAAATTTTTCAGCGGGCCAAGATTCGGGGCGAAATCACGCGCATCACCGACCTATACGGCGCCAAGGGCTATGCTTTTGCCGACGTGGTGCCGAACGTGACGCCCGATAACAATGCGCGCACCGCCACGATCCTCCTCAACGTCAAAGAAGGGGAGATGATGCGGATCCGGGAGATCCACGTCACCGGCAACGACAAGACCCGCGACAACGTCGTGCGCCGCGAGCTGCGGTTGGACGAGCAGGATGTCATCGACACGCTGGCCTTGAAACGAAGCTTTCAACGATTGAACAATCTCAACTTTTTCGAAACCGTGGAAATTCTGCCGCAGCAGGTCGAGACCGATAAGGTCGATCTCAACGTCAAGGTCAAGGAAAAGCCGACCGGTCAATTCAGCATCGGCGGCGGTTTCAGCACGCTGGATAAACTGGTGGCGATTGCGGACATCACCGAAGGCAACCTCGGCGGCAACGGCTGGCTGGGGCGTATCCGAGGACAATTGGGTCAACAACGATCGTTGGGATTGGTGACCTTTCGCAATCCCTATGTGAACGACTCCTACAATGCCCTCCAGCTGGATATCTACCGGACGATGACCAACTACATTTCCTATTTCGAGTCAAAGTCAGGTGCGAGTGTCACCTGGAGTCGATGGTTGTCGGAGTACGTGAACGGGAGCGTCAGTCTGTTCGGCGAGCAACTGACCTATCGCGATCCGCAAGAGGGTTTATGTCCGGACCTGATCCCGTTGATCTGCGGTCAGCTCGGGTCTCAGTCCTCGACCGGTATCCGCACGTCGATCTTTCGGGATACCAGGGACTACTATCTCGACCCACGGACCGGTTGGCGATTCAGCCTCGGAGCCGACTACGGCACTCCGGCGCTGGGAGGCACCAACCATTTTTACAAACTGTATGCTGATGTGATCAAGTACACGCCGTTGATCTATGACACGCGCTTCTCGATACATGTCCGCTACGGTCAGACAGAGGGAATCGGGGGCCGGCCCATTCCCTTGACCGAGCGGTTCTTCGTGGGAGGCATCAACACCATGCGCGGTTTCGTCTTCGGACGAGCGGGGCCTGTGACGCCGTCCGGGTCGCTGTTGGGTTCCGCCAAGGAACTCATTTTCAACAACGATTTCATTTTTACGATTTCGTCCGAAGCGAAATTGAACGGCGTGTTCTTCTTCGACTATGGCAACGGATTCGACGACAATGAGCCGGTGCAGTTTAATAAACTGCGGAGCGCGGTGGGATTCGAAGCCAGGTGGATTTCTCCATTCGGTCCGTTGCGGGCTGGAATCAATCTCGATCCCAGGCCGACCGAACGCATGGGGGTATTCGAGTTTACGATCGGCTCGCTGTTCTAGCCCGGTTGATTCAAGAATGCCGTCACAAGTGTTCGAGACCGAAGCCCGCTGGGGCTTCTCGCAAGTGAGACCGATGCGGGCGTACCGGCAGTCCGTCGAGGCCGAACGAGAAAAGCCCCGCCGGGCGAGAGGGTGACTAAGAGCGTATGACGTATGGCTGGTCACAACGAGGTGCCGAGAAAGGAATCGCCGGAATGGGTGGATATATGTTCCGTATGGGCCTGAAGAGCGCCCTATATACCGGGTGGGGGGTGGTGCTCCTGGCTGCGGTCTTGCTGGCCGGCGGGTGCCGGTCGAACCCTTCGCCGGTGCCGTCGTCGACTCGCATCGGTGTCGTGGATCCCCAACGACTCCTCAGTGAAACCAACGTCGGCAAAAAAGCCAAAGACATGCTCGCCTCCTTCGCCAAGAACCGGCAGGCGCTGATCGAGTTGGAAGAAAAAGAACTGCGCCGGATGGAAGAAGATTTCATGAAACAGGGCAGTGTCTTGAGCGCCAACGCCAAGCGTGAAAGAGAGGAGCAGTTCCGGCGCCGCATGGCGGAATATCAGCAAAAGGTCACCGACTTGAATCGCGAAGTGCAGGATAAGCAAAAGGACGTGTTGGACGGCTTCCGCGATAAGATCGAAGCCATGTGCGGCAAGGTGGCTAAGCGCCTGGAGCTTCAGGCGATTTTCGATCGCGGCCGCGGCGGGCCGACCCTGTATTTTGACGAGGCGGTGGATGTGTCGTCGCAGTTGATCGAAGAATTCAACAAAACATATCCCTGATGAGGAACTCTATGACGCAACGAACGTGGATTGTCGTGGGCATTGCGCAGGTGCTGTTCGCGTGGCTCGCGCAGCCGGCTCAGCCGGCGGATCGCATGAAGGTGGCGATGATGGACCAGCAGCAGGTCATTGAGCGCAGCGTGGCGGGGAAACGCGCCTTGGAGGATCTCAAAAGTTACTCCACCACGCGCCAGAAAATCATCGATTCGGACGATCAGGAATTGAAAGAGCTTGAGAAGGGTGTGCAGGACGCCAATCTCTCCGAGGAGGTCCGCAAGGAGAAACAGGAGCACTTCAAGACGAAGCTGGAGGCCTACCAGCGGCGGATTCAGGACTTCAACCGCGAGGTGCAGGAGAAGCAGCGCGCGATGGTCGCGGAGTATGCCCAAAAAATCCACGCCGCGGCCACGGCGGTGGCTCAGAAAGAGGGGTATATCGCCGTCATCGACAGAGGCAGCGACACAACGGTCAAAATCGTGCTGTACAGCCATCCGTCGATCGATATCACGGAGCAGATCATCAAGGAGTTCGATCGGCAGAACAAATAGCCGGATCGTTGCAGTCGTCTACGCAATACAGGAGGCGGGGCTGATGTCAGTGATGGACAGCATGGAAATTCAATCGATCCTTCCCCACCGGTATCCGTTCTTGCTCGTCGATCGTATCCGCGAGCTGGATCCGGACCGCCGTATCGTGGGCATCAAGAATGTGTCGATCAATGAGCCGTTTTTCCAAGGGCATTTCCCTGGGAGGCCGGTCATGCCGGGTGTCTTGATTCTGGAAGCGCTGGCCCAGGTCGGCGGCGTGCTGGCGTTCAAATCGCTCGGGTCGGTCGGCCGACCGGTGGTGTATCTGACCGGGATCGATGGGGCCAAATTCCGGAAGCCCGTCGTGCCGGGCGACCTCCTCCGGTTGGAAGTGGACGTCATCAAGAAGCGCCCCCCGTTCTGGAAAATGCAAGGCAAGGCTTTTGTCGATACTGAATTGGTCTGTGAAGCGGAAGTGACGGCGATGGTGACCGACGAAAAAGCAGCTGGATAGGGAACCGCGATGCTGCCGGCCGATGCCGGTTGTGAAGCGAATGGGAACCGCAGCTGACCAACAAGGCCGTCCAGCGAGGCCTCGCGAGGTTCGCGACGTGCTGAATAAAGCGCACCGCATTTGTGAACGCCGCCGAAAGGGTGTGGCGGTAGTGTCTTGCAGAACGCCGCCGCCGGCTTTTCAACAGTCTGTTAGAGGGTGAGGAGGTGTGAGTGAAGATACATCCGACCGCGGTGATCCATCCCAAGGCGGTGCTCGCGGACGACGTGGAAGTGGGAGCCTATTCCGTCGTCGGTGAGCACGTACGGATCGGCGCCGGCACTCGAGTGTTGTCCCATGTGTGCATCGACGGCTGGACCGACATCGGAGAGCGGTGCGAACTGCATCCCTTCGTATCGGTGGGCGGGCCGCCCCAACACATGCAGTACAAGGGCGAGCCGACCAAGGTCGTGATCGGCCACGACAATATTCTGCGCGAGTATGTCACGGTGAATCGGGCGACGGTGCAGGGCGGCGGGGTGACCAGCGTCGGCCATTCCAACTTTCTGATGGCCTACGCGCATGTCGCGCACGATTGCCATCTCGGCAACCATCTCATTCTGGCGAATGCGGTGAGCCTGGGCGGACATATCACCATCGGCGACCATGCCATCATCGGCGGCCTGTCCGGCATCCACCAGTTTGTGCGCATCGGCGCCTATGCGATGGTCGGTGGCTGTTGCGCGCTCGGACAGGATCTGCCGCCCTTCATGCGGGCCGCCGGCGGGTATCGCGCCCGCATGTATGGGTTGAACTCGATCGGGTTGCGGCGGCACGGCTTTTCGACCGAGCGTATTGCGGCGCTGAAGCAGGCGTACGAAGTCCTGTTCCGTTCGGGGCACCGCATGGGAGAGGCCGTCAAGCTGGCGCGCAACACCTTCAGCGCGAGCAAGGACGTCCTGCAGGTGGCCGATTTTATGGAGGGTACCAAACGAGGGATCTGCCGTTCAGTCGGCAAGGATCAAGAGGGCGAAGAGGAGTAGCAGGTGGGGGAGCATGTGGCCGATGGCCGACAGGCGTCCGACGGACAGCGGATCGGACTCATCGCGGGCAACGGCCGGTTTCCAATCATCTTTGCCGACAATGCCAAGCGACTCGGGTATTCCGTGTCTGCAGTGGCGCATGAGGGCGAAACCGACCCCACATTGGAGCGGCACGTCGATCGCATTCACTGGATCAAGATCGGGCAATTCGGCAAGTTGATCGACGCCCTCAAGGGTGATGGCGTCCAGCGGGCCGTCATGCTCGGCGGCATCAAGAAAACTCATGTCTTTTCCACGGTCAGGCCGGACTTTCGCGCCTTGGCGTTGGCCGCCAAATTGATTCATCTCAAGGATGACGACATTCTCCGCCGGGTGGCGGAGGAAATCGAACAAGAAGGCATTCAGATCTGCGAGTCCACGTTCGGGCTCCAAGGCATCCTCGTCGAGACGGGCACCTTGACGAGACGCGAGCCGACCACGAAGGAATGGGAAGACATCCGCTACGGCTGGGACGTGGGCAAACAAATCGGCGCCTTGGACATCGGCCAGTGCGTCGTGGTGAAAGACCGTGTGATCGTTGCCGTCGAAGCCGTGGAAGGCACGGACGGCGCCATTCGCCGGGGAGGAGAATTGGCGCATGGCGGCGCGGTGGTGGTGAAGCGATGCAAACCCCAGCAGGACCTGCGGTTCGATCTGCCTGCCGTCGGTCCGCGCACCATCGAGGTGATGGAAGCAGCCAAAGCGTCCGTCCTAGCCCTGGAAGCCGGGCGCGGCATTCTCCTCGATCGCGAGGAGACGATCGCGAAGGCGAACCGTGCCCGCATCGCGATCGTCGGAATGACATGAGGCCGTTGGTTATGGTCACGGAGACTCATGGCGTGACGCGGAGCACCTCTCGATGAAGCGGCTTCCGGCCGGGGTGATCGGTGTCGGCCATCTGGGGCAGCATCATGCTCGCCACTATGCGACTCTGCCTGGTTCGATCCTGATGGGGGTGTTCGACCCGGACGCGGCACGCGCCAGGCTCATTGCCGACCGGCATGCGGTGCAGGCGTGGACGGATCTCGACGATCTGCTGCGGCAGGTGGAGATCGTCAGTATCGCCGCTCCGACCTCCGCGCATTTCTCGACGACCAAAGCCTGCCTGGAGGCAGGCAAGCATGTCCTGGTAGAAAAGCCGATCGCCGCCACCTCGGCCGAAGCCCGCGAGTTGGTCGCGCTGGCCGCGCAACGTGGATGTCTTCTGCAGGTGGGCCATAGTGAGCGCTTCAACCCCATCATGCAGCGCATGCGTCCCTATATCGATCGGCCGGCCTTTATCGAATGCCACCGGTTGAGCGCGTTCGGCGAACGAGGCACCGATGTCGACGTGGTGTTGGATTTGATGATCCATGATCTGGATTTGGTGCTTTCATTCAATCCTGGCCCGGTCGAGGAGGTGCGGGCGGCAGGCGTCCCGGTCCTCTCGTCCAACATCGATATCGCCAACGCCCGCATTGCCTTTGTCGGCGGATGCGTCGCCAATGTGACGGCCAGCCGCGTTTCAACCAATAAGATGCGCCGATTGCGGGTCTTCCAGCGTGACCGCTATGTGTCGATCGATTTTCAATCGCGCCATGCCATGGTGTCACGCCGCTCACATCCCACCGGGGCGAAGCCGGTGATTGACGTCGAATCCTACCAGGCCGGCGATGAGGAGCCGTTACGGCTGGAGTTGGACGCCTTCATTCAGGCCGTGGCGAGCGGATCGCGCCCCCTGGTCTCAGGAGAAGACGGGGAGGCCGCACTCACTCTGGCGACACGCGTGCTGGAAGCCATCGGTCGGTTTACCCAGCGTCACGAGGAAGGCCATGCTCCCGGCATGGCCGTGGGTCAGGAAAATATCTGAGGGAACCTCCTCTCTGTCTGCCGCATGAAACGAGCGACATGCCACGCATCTTAATCGTGACCGGAGAAGCGTCCGGAGACCTGCACGGCGCCCACTTGGTCCGAGCGTTGAAGCAACTCTCTCCTTCCTTGCAGGTCGTGGGCATCGGTGGCGCCTCGATGCGGGCGGCCGGCGCGGAATTGGTGCAGGATATCCCGCAACTCGATGTCATGGGACTGATCGGCCTGTCCGCGGTGAAGTCGATGGCGTGGCGGGTGTCCAGAATCAGAAGGCTGATCAAGGGAGAACGCTGGGATCTCGTCGTCTTGATCGACAATCCCGGCCTGAATTTCCATTTCGCGCGGGTGGCCAAGGCCTGCGGCCTGAAGGTGTTGTACTACATCGCGCCGCAATTGTGGGCCTGGCGCAGGGGACGGATGCGCTGGATTCAGCGGCGGGTCGACCACGTACTTGCGATTCTCCCCTTCGAGGAGCCACTCTATACAGAGGCAGGCGTCCGCTGTACCTTCGTCGGCAATCCCATCCTGGACGAGGTGGCGCCCGCCTACGACCGCCAGGCGTTACGCCGGCAGTTCGGCCTGTCGTCCGACGGTCCGGTCATCGGCCTGTTCCCCGGCAGTCGCAAGGGAGAATTGCGCGAACATATGCCGTTATTATTGGAAACGGTAAAACGGCTTGCGGCACGGCATCCGGCGATGCAGTTCATTCTTGCCCAAGCCTCGACGGTGCAAGACCAGTTGCTGGGTGAGCTGATGCGGGACAGTTCGGTTCCCATTCGAGTGTTTCGCAACCAGGCCAGCGAGGTGATGGCGGCGTCGGATCTCCTGGTCGTCAAGTCGGGAACGTCCACATTGCAGGCGGCGGTGGTGGGAACACCCATGATTTTATTCTATCGGGCCTCATCCTGGATCACGTATCGTCTGGCGCGTCTCTTGATTCGAGTGCCCTGGATCGGTCTGGCCAATCTGGTCGCCGGGCGGGGGATCGTGCCGGAATTGATTCACGACGAGGCGACGCCGGAGCGACTCGTGCAGGAAACCGAACGACTATTGACGGACTCCCGCGCCTATCAGGACATGCAGGCGGCGTTGTTATCGGTGCGACAGGCCTTGGGCGCGCCGGGCGCCTCGCGTCGCGCTGCGGAAGCGGTGCTCGCCGAGTGCCACCTATGAAACAGTACCTCCGGCTCCTGAAATATCTCGATCCCTACCGGTTTCGGCTGGCGGCCGCCTTCATTTGCGCGCTGTTGGTGGCCGGGCTTTCGGCCGCCTACGCCTGGCTGGTTCGTCCGGTTCTGGACGGTTTGTTCATCAGCAAGGACGAAAGCCTCTTGCTGGTGCTGCCGGTCGCCATTCTGGCCGTCGCGATCCTCAAAGGGCTGTTCAACTACGGGCAGAATTACCTGATGAATTACGTGGGAAACCAGGTGATCGGTGACATCAGGGAGCAGCTTTTTTCGAAGCTGGTCCAGTTGCCGGTTCGCTTCCACGACACCAACACGTCCGGCCGGCTGGTATCGCGTGTCATCAACGATGTGAACCAGATGGCCAACGCGGTCGCCGGTGTCCTCAAAGATTTGTTCCAGCAAGGCCTTACGTTCCTGGCCATGATCGGGGTGATCGTCTATCAGAACTGGAAGCTGGCCATGGTGTCGATGATCGTCGTGCCGCTTTCTGTGGTGACGATGGTTCGAATGGGACAGCGGCTGCGCAACCTGGCCACGCGCGGGCAGGAGCGCATGGGCGACATGGCCTCGACCCTGCAGGAAACGCTGACGGGGATTCGCATGGTGAAGTCATTCGGGCGGGAAGAGGAAGAAGCCAGACGTTTTCGGCAGAGCAACGATGCCTTCATTCATACCACGATGAAAGCCATTCAGGTCTCCTCGGTGGGTTCCTCTCACATGGAGGTGATCGGCGTGCTCGGCATCGCCGGGATCATCTGGTATGGGGGCTTTCTGGTGATCCATGATGAAATGACGCCCGGCGCATTCTTTTCGTTTCTTGCGGCCATGTTCATGGCCTATACCCCGATCAGGAGACTCTCGGGCGCCAACAACACGGTGCAACAGGCGCTGGCAGCCGCCGAACGGGTGTTCGATGTCCTCGATCTTCCGACCGAGCAGGATGCCAACGGGGGGCATACCGATCTGCCGTCGATCTCCCGCTCTCTCGAATTCAGGCAGGTGGCCTTCCGGTATGAGGGCCAGGCCGAGGCGGCCTTGACCGGTATCGATTTGACGATCCGTGCCGGCGAGGTCATCGCTTTCGTGGGGAGCAGCGGAAGCGGAAAGACGACGCTGGTGAGCCTCTTGCCACGGTTTTACGAGCCGACCAGCGGGAAGATTCTGATCGACGGGGTGGATCTGCATGCCTGCACCCTGCGCTCGGTGCGCGGGCAAATCGGGATCGTGTCCCAGGACGTCGTGCTGTTCGACGATACGGTCCGCAACAACATCGCCTACGGCCGGCAGGGCGCCACGCCGGAAGAGGTGCTGCAGGCGGCGCGCCTGGCCTACGCCCATGATTTCATCCTTCGCATGCCGGAGGGATATGACACCTTGATCGGAGAGCGCGGGCTTAAACTGTCGGGCGGCGAGCGCCAGCGGATCGCGATCGCCCGCGCCATTCTCCGTGACCCGCCGGTGTTGATCCTGGACGAAGCGACCTCGGCGTTGGATACCCAGTCGGAGCGGATCGTGCAGATGGCGCTGGCCAATTTGATGAAGAATCGCACGACGTTGGTCGTCGCCCATCGCCTGTCGACGATTCAAAATGCCGATCGTATCGTGGTGCTGGATCATGGTGCCGTCGTGGAAGTCGGATCCCACGAAGAATTGTTGCGGAAGGGCGGCATGTACAAGCGGTTGCATGCCATGCAATTTGCCGATGCGGTTCCGGAGTAACGCCTTTCGAAAACAGATGAGCGGACGAATGGACCATCAACCATCGGTGACTGCCCCTCCGAAACCGCCACGGCTGAAGCAGGTCACCCACGCGTTCACAGCTGCGGTGGTTCCGCCTGTCGGTTATCACTTCATCCGCTTCCTGGGGCGGACGATGACCCTGCGCATCGAAGGCGTGGAACATCTGACCCGGAGATTCGCACAGGAGAAGCGTGTGATCCTCGCCTTCTGGCACGCCCAACAGCTGATGATGCCGTTGGGATTTCCAGGGCTGAAGGCGCATGTGCTGATCAGCCGGCATCGTGATGGTGAGCTGATCCGCCGCATCGTGGCGCGGTTTGGATTGGATGCGGTGCGCGGATCCAGCACCAGAGGCGGCGCGGAGGCGTTTCGGACGCTGATTCGCCTCGGACGTTCGGGACACAATCTGGTGCTCACGCCGGATGGCCCGAAAGGTCCGCGCCAGATTGCGAAGGTCGGAGTGGTGCAATTGGCCAGGGCGACGGGGTTGCCGATCGTCCCGATGGCGTTCGGCTGCTCAAAAAAAAACTCTTTGCGAGCTGGGACCGCTTCATCATGCCCTATCCGTTCACGCGCGGCTGCATTATCTATGGACCGCCGATCGCCGTCCCGCCCGAGGCGTCCGCTGACGAGTTGGAGCGTTATCGCGGTGAGTTGGAAGCGATCCTGAACCGCATGACGATCGAGGCCGATGCGGCGGTCCTCCGGGCCGGCCGGTGATGTGGTACTGGCTCTACAATAGCCTGCTCCTATTGGTTTCTCCTGTTATTCTGCTCGTCTTATTGGCCAAGCAGCGATGCCGGCGCGGGCTTCCGCAGCGATTGGGGCTGGCGGCGGAGCAATCCCCACGCCATTCCACCGAATCGTCGAGCCGCGTCATCTGGATTCATGCCGTGTCGTTGGGGGAAGTCGTCGCGGTGGCGCCGCTTGCTCGTGATCTGCGCGGGCGGTATCCTGAGGCGAGGGTGATCGTCTCGACCGTGACTGAAACGGGGCGTGAGGCGGTGGAACAGCGGCTGGAGGGTATTGCCGAACATCGTTATGCTCCGCTCGACTTCCCCTGGGTCGTCAACCAGGTGATCGACCGGCTCACTCCTTCGCTCTATGTGTTTGTCGAGACGGAACTCTGGCCCAATCTCCTGCGCAGTTTGCGACGCCGGAACATTCCGTCGATTCTGGTCAATGGCCGGCTCTCCACTCGCTCGTATGAACGCCAGCGCCTGCCGGGGATTCGGGGATTCTATCGCACGATGCTGAACATGATCAGCTGCTGCCTCATGCAATCGGAGCGGGACGCGGCGCGGATGATCGAGTTGGGGGCAGACCCGGCGCGAGTTCGTTGGACCGGCAACATCAAATTCGACCAACCTGTTCCAGAGCCGAGGGCCGATGGCTTGGGTCTGTCGCGAGACCTCCTGGGTCTGACTGTGGAGGATCGGCTCTTGGTGGCGGGAAGCACGCACCCCGGAGAAGAGGAGGCGATCGTCTCCGCCTATCGGTCGCTCCATGAGGAATTCCCCCATCTCTTGTTAGTGCTGGCGCCTCGCCATATCGAACGTGCCCTCCAGGTCGAGCAGATGGTGCGCAGCAAAGGCCTCGCGGTCTCCCGCCGCAGCAGCGGCGAAAGAGGACAGATGTCGTGGACTGGACCCCGGGTGGTGATCCTCGATACCCGTGGAGAGCTGGCGCTACTCTATCGCGAAGCCCTGGTGGCTTTTGTGGGCGGTACCTTGGCCCCGATCGGCGGCCACAATCTGCTGGAACCGGCGGTCTGGGGTAAGCCGGTCTTCTTCGGCCCACATACCGACCACTGCGCCGAGGTGGCGGCCTTGTTGTCTGATGCGCAGGGTGGCCGGATGGTGCAGGACGAGCAAGATCTCGCGCAGGCCCTGCGAGATCTTCTCCGCGATCCGGAGGCCTTGCGGCGAATGGGGCAAGCAGCGCAACAAGTCGTCGCTGAGAACCAAGGGGCGCTCAAGCGAACCGCGGATATCATTGCGACCTATCTGCCGGAGAGCGCGATTCCCGCGAAATCCGGAACAGTCGATCAATCACGAGAGTCGTCGAGTCGGCCATCGTGATGGCAACGGCCCTGTCGGCGCGGCTGCGGTCCTGGTCGAGGTGGGTTGGAATTCCTTACGAATTTGCGGCTCGTGTCCGGCTGTGGTGTTATGAGCAGGGCTGGTTCCGCGCGCTGCGCTTGCCCCGTCCCGTGATCAGCGTGGGGAACCTCACGGTAGGTGGGACGGGAAAAACCCCTGTGGTCATGCACCTGGTCGAACGGTTACGGGCGCAGGGAAAGCGAGTGGCTGTCTTGAGCCGCGGTTATCGGCGCACCAGTCAAGCGCCTCAGCTGCTGGTGTCGGATGGAGAGCGCGTTCTGGTCGGTCCTGAGGAAGCGGGCGATGAGCCCTATCTGATTGCGCGCCGCTGCCCCGGCGCCGTGGTGGCGGTCGGAGCGGATCGTTATGCGCTCGGCCAATGGCTGTTGAGTCGTTTGCCGGTGGATTGCTTTCTGTTGGATGACGGTTTTCAGCATGTGCAATTGCATCGTGACGTGAATCTGCTCCTCGTCGATGCCACGGACCCGGCGGGCCTTCAGGCGGCATTGCCGATCGGTCGTCTGCGGGAACCGCTCTCGGCGGCCGCGCGCGCCACGGCCATTCTGATCACCAGAGTTCGTACCGAGCAGGACGCGAACCAGGTATGGCGTCTGGTAAAGCAGGCCTGCGACGCACTTCCGCCGCCATTATTGGTGGGATTTCCTGCCGAGGAGTTCCGGCGTGTCGGTCAGGATGAAGGTTGTCCATTGACCACGTTCCACGGGCATACGGCCGTCATCTTCAGCGGCATCGGGAATGCCGAGTCGTTCCATGCATTGGTATCGGGATTGGGTGTGAGGGTGGCCGAGACGCTGATATTTCCCGACCATGTGCACTATACCGACGGCATGGTGGAAACGATTCGCGCCAGAGCGAGAGCGTGCGGCACGGACCTGTTGGTGACGACGGAAAAAGATGCCGGTAAAGTTGCGCCCTTTTTGAACCCGCGCGATTCTTGCTGGGCCGTCAGGCTCCGGACAGAGATTCTGAAGGGGCAAGATCGGTTGGAGCAGTTGTTGCGGCTCGATTCACAGGGGACACAGGCAGGTCATGCGTAAGGAAGAGATTCATCGTATCGTCGTCCGTGGTCCTAATTGGCTGGGAGACGCGGTCATGTGCGAGCCTGCCTTGAGCCAGGTCCGTACGTTGTTCCCGCAAGCCGACATCACGTTGCTGGTCAAGCCGGCAATTGCCGATCTGCTCGCGGAGCATCCCGCGGTCGATCGGACGCTGGTGTATGACGACCGGGGACGCCATGCCGGACTCAGCGGTAAATGGACCCTGGCCGGCGTGCTACGCCGCCATCGATTCGATCTCGCCATTTTATTTCAGAATGCGTTTGAAGCGGCCTTGATCAGTTTTCTGGCAGGCATTCCCAGACGGTTCGGGTATGCGACAGACGGCCGCAGCCTGTTCCTGACGGACCCGGTCACCCTGCCCTTCCGGAACGGCCAGCGTCATCAAGTACAGTACTATTGGGATTTGCTCAAGCCGCTCGGAGGCCATGGTCCTGCATCGGCTCCGCGTCTGTTCGTCACGGCGGAGGAATCCGCCTCGATGGCCACGCGTTTGGCCGATGCGGGGATCGGCCCAGCGGATCTGCTGATCGGCGTCAATCCCGGCTCGACCTATGGCCGTGCCAAGAGATGGCTGCCGGATCGATATGCCGAGGTCGCCAATCGCTTGCTCAAGGATATGCAGGCTGACGCCGGTGTGAGAGTCGGCGTGGCCGTCGTTGGCGCGAAGGGCGAAGAGCAGTTGGGGCAGGAGATCGCCAAACAGATTAAGACACGCACGGTCGTCTGTTCCGGGCACACCACGGTGCGAGAATTGATGGCGCTGGTGAAGCGGTGCCAATTGTTTCTGACCAACGATACGGGGCCCATGCACGTGGCGGCAGCGTTCAACATCCCGCTGGTGGCCGTGTTCGGCCCGACCGACTGGCAGACCACGTCTCCCTATGGAGTCGAAGCCAAACTGGTCCGGCAACCGGTGTCATGCGCGCCCTGCCTGCTGCGGGAATGTCCCATCGATCATCGCTGCATGACCGGCGTGACGGTCGATCAGGTATATGACGCGACCCTGCAGCACTTGCCGCTTGCGGTTCCTTCCCTTCCGACTCAGCCGGATCCCTCGCCACGCAGCATTGACCCGATGTGGCTGGCTGGAGTAACGGTATTCCTGGATCGTGACGGCACGTTGAATAAAGATACCGGCTATATCAAATCCCCCGATGAACTGACATTGCTGCCGGGTGTGGGCGCGGCGCTGGCCCGGCTCAAGAAGGCCGGCGCGCGGCTGGTCGTGGTGACAAATCAATCCGGACTGGGGCGGGGATATTTCACCGGCAAGGATCTGGAGGCGGTTCATGGCAAGCTGCATTCGCTGCTGGCCGACGATCAGGTCACTCTCGACGCGTTGTATTTTTGTCCTCATCATCCCGACGACCGATGCAACTGCCGCAAGCCTGCCTCCGGCATGATCGACCGGGCGGTCGCAGAATTGGGGGTGGATCTCGATCGCGCCTATGTGATCGGGGACAGCGCGCGAGACATCGAACTTGCCAAACAGGTCGGGATGCAGAGTCTGCTGGTCCTGACCGGGCCTTCGGGAACGGAGACGTTGGCTGATTTGACCCTTCGGGATCTGTCGCCGGACCATGTCGCCGACGCATTGCCGCAAGCGGTGGACTGGATCCTTGCCCATGCGACCGGCAAGCCGGTCGGCCCGCAGGTGTCCTCCTGATCGCCGCGTCGACTCCGGTGCCAAAATGACCGACTCCGTACGCCGGCTGCTGCTCATTAAACCGAGTTCTCTCGGTGACATCGTCCATGCGATGCCTACTGTAGCGGCTTTGCGCGCTCGGTTTCCTCAGGCTGAGGTCACATGGCTCGTGAAGCGGCAATGGGCGCCGTTGGTGGAGGTGATCGAAGGAGTCGACCATGTCTGCGCGGTGGGGACGGGGCTGTCGGGCTGGTTGGGCCGGATATCCGAACTTCGCGCCTCTGGTTTCGATCTCGCCGTCGATCTGCAGGGACTTTTTCGGAGCGGAGCCATGGCCTGGTTGAGCGGGTCCGGCCGTCGCGTAGGATTTGCCAATGCGCGAGAAGGCAGCCCGCTGTTTTATACTCAGAGGGTCGAGGTGCCGGAGGGACCCATGCATGCCGTCGATCGGTACCTGTTGGTGGCGGAGGCGCTCGGCGCGGAACGTCCGGCGCAGCCTCGTTTTGAATTTGTCGAACGTGCGCAAGATCGGCAGGCGGTCGACAGGATCCTGACCAGATCCGGCCTGCCGGCTTCGTTGCCGTGGATGGCGATCAACGCCTCGGCGCGTTGGGAAACCAAACGCTGGCCCCCGCAGCATTTTGCCGAGGCTGCTGATCAGCTGTCGCAGGCCCATGGGTTGCCGACTGTGTTCATCGGGGGAGCGGCCGAACGGCCGGAGGCACAGGCGGTGATGGCGCTCATGCGCACGAAAGCGGTTGATCTCACGGGACAGACCCCTGTAGGCTTGCTGCCCTGTTTGCTGCGACAAGCGGCCGTCCTGATCACCAACGATTCCGGGCCCATGCATATTGCGGCCGCGGTGGGGACATCGGTCGTGGCCCTATTCGGCCCGACTGATCCGCGGAGGACCGGCCCCTACGGCAGAGGGCATGTCGTCCTTTCCCATGCGGTGGAATGCAGTCCCTGCTTCCGCCGGGATTGTGCTCGGGCCGTGAGGCTCGAATGTCTGCTGGAAGTGAAGCCGGATCGGGTCGTTCAAGCGGTGCAACAACAACTCGACCGATTACCGAAACAGAGATCGTCGTGAAAATTCTGATTGCGGAATCCAGCAGGGCGGTCGGCGGGCAGGAACTGGCGGTGTTGCTGCATGCCGAGCGGTTGTGGAAGCGTGGCCATTGCGTCCGATTGGTCCTGGAGCCGCAGAGTCCTATCATGGCGATGGCCCAGGAACGAGGCCTGCCGATCGAACCCTTCATGATGCAGCAATGGCGTCTGCCCTGGTCTCTTTTGGCCTTTCGCCGCCTGTTGAAGCGGGAACGTCCCGATATCGTCCACGTGAACAGTTCGCGTGACAGCTGGCTGGCGGCGCTGGCGACTCAGTTGATCGGTCCACGGCCCAAGGTCGTTCGCACCAGACATATTTCCGCCCCCCTTACGAACAATCGGGCGACGCATTTTTTGTACCGGCGGCTGTTCGACATGGTCATCGTGACCGGCGGAGAACGGAACCGCCGGGACCTCATCCATCGAGACGGCATTGCGCCCGATCGGGTGGCGGCCTTTCCGATCGGGCTGGACGTGGAGCACTTTTCGCCGGCCCCACCGCGGCGCGACATTCGGACCGAACTGGGAATTCCGTCCGGCCATCGGCTCGTCGGGATCATTTCCTACCTGCGCGACTATAAAGGGCACCGCTATTTTGTCGAGGCGGCCGCCAAGGTATTGAAGGAGCATCGAGGTGTCACCTTCCTGATCGTCGGCGAAGGGCCGGAGGAGCAAAACATCCGCGCGCAGATCGAACGCCTCGGGCTGGCGGCAGATGTCCGTATGTTGGGGTTCCGCGACGACTTGCTGGATGTCTTTCGATCGTTGGATCTGTTCGTGATTCCTACCGTTGAAGGCGACACCATTCCCCAAGTATTGATGCAAGCCCTGGCGATCGGACTGCCTGTCGTATCGACGACGACCGGCTCGATTCCCGATGTCGTGACCGACGGGGAGTCTGGGTTCCTCGTTCCGCCGCGGGATGTCGATGCGCTGGCCGATCGGATCGGGCGGTTGCTGGCCGATCCCGAGCTGCGTGCGGCGATGGGGCGGCAAGGCCGCCGGAAGGTCGAACGGTCCTATTCGATCGACCGTATGGTGGATGAATTGGAACGGGTCTATCGACAGGTGATCGCGCCATGAAGCCACGATGGAGTGCCGCGCGTGCGTCGATCCGCAAGACGGTGCTCTTCTGGTGGATTCTGTTTGTCGTGATGCAGATGGCCGAGCGGGTGTTCCTCTTGCGTGATGCGTTCGCCCAGGAGGCGCCCACGGCTGCGCTCCTGCTCAAGACGCTGGCCGTCGGGGTGCGGGGCGATTTCATCACGGCCACCTTTGCATTGGTATTCGCAGCAGTCGGCGCAGGGGCATGGGCCTTGCTGAAGCAGGGATGGATGGCTTTGCGAGGTTCTGCACGGTCGTTCGTCCTCTCGTTCCGGCCGGCCCTGCATGTGAGTTGTCTTCTCTTCGGAGTATTGCTGTTTGTGCTGTTGGCCGTCGACATGGGGTATTACGGCTTCAACCCGCAACATATGGATTTTGTGTTTCTCGAATATGTCGGAGATCTCTTCGCCCCTGCAGCCACGACGGACACCACCAATGCCCAGGCTTTGAAACAAACCGGCGCCGAGTTGGAGGCGCTGGGCAAATGGTCCGGGCGGTTGATGCTGTTCCTGGCCGTTCAGGCGCTGGGGATCGGTCTCTGGTGGTGGTTTTACTCCGCCGTGGTTGTTCCGGCGCTCTTCCGATGGCGGCCCGTA
The DNA here is from genome assembly GCA_021323395.1 of Nitrospira sp. GTDB lineage: Bacteria > Nitrospirota > Nitrospiria > Nitrospirales > Nitrospiraceae > Nitrospira_A. The sequence continues at coordinate 7,113 of JAJONL010000032.1, read as the reverse complement.
TCGGGTTTTCAGGCCAATGCCCTGCTGTGCGTCTGTTTGATCGGCGGCGGCGCCGGCTTTCATCCCTTAGGACCCTACGGCATTCGGATCGCCCCTATTGGCAGTTCGGTCTATTACACGCTGGCCCAAAATCCAATCTTGTTCGCCGGCGAAGCGTTACGGGTGGCCTGGGTGTCGAGGGAATCCCTGGCGCAGCGAGCGAACAGCGAGCTCCTGCCGTACGACGTCGCCGTTCGCACGGCTCAAGGCCTGTTGGGATCAGGCGATCTCTTTCCGGATCCGCGGTATCCGTTGGTCCGGTCCATGATGGCTACAGCCGACGGAGTGCGACTGCCCAAGCCCGCCAATGTGGTCATTCTCTTTCTGGAAGGGTTGGATCGCCGTTATTTGGGCCGGACCTATGGTGACGTGCGAGGCACTCCATTTCTGGATCGGTTGAAGGACGACAGCGTCTATTTCAGCAATTTTTTCTCGAACGGCGTTCAGACCTCCAGAGGACTGTTTGCCACCCTCTGCAGTACCTACCCGCGGCATGGGGCCTCTGCCATGAAAACCCGGTACGCGCATGACTATCTCTGTCTACCGTCCCTCTTGCAGCGCCAAGGTTACAGCACGGAAATGGTGATCGGGCAGCATCGCGACCTCAATCGCTTGCAGACGTTTCTTTCCAGGAATGGCCTACTGCAGATGCTCGATGAGGGTGATTTTCCACCGGGGGCGGAACGAGCCGGCCTGGGCATCGTCGACGGCGCCCTGTTCGATCTCTGTTATGAGCGGATCAAACAGCGTCAGGCGGAAGGAAAACCCTTCTTTCTAAGCACCCTCACCCTTTCGACCCACCATCCCTTTGCTGCGCCGTCTCATCATGACGAGGTCCGCAGGCTGCAGCAGCAGGTGCCGGACCAGTACGTAGGCGCGCTTCGATATACGGACCTTGAATTGGAGCGGGTGTTCACCAAGCTGATTCGTGAGGGACTGTTACGCAATACCGTCGTCGTGATCATCGGCGACCATGGAAGGCATGAATCGGTGGGAAGCACAGATGTGGAACGGAAGGTCGGCCATTTTGCTTCACCGATGCTGATCTGGATGGATGAATCGTTGCGAACCCCCGCCACCTACCACCCGCGGACGGTCTCAACGATCGCGAGCCATGTAGACGTGGCGCCAACCATACTGGCCTTGAACGGAGTGATGCCGGCCTTGGCGCCCTTTGCGGGACATGACCTCACCTGCCTGTTGGTCCGGGACTGTCTGCCGAACCAGGTGGCCTATCTCACGAGCGTGTACGACAATCTGGTCGGACTGGCCAGCCGGGACGGTATCCTGTTGTACTCGTTTCAGACGGAGAGATTTCAAGAGACCAGCTTGTCCTTTGAATCGCTGCAGGAAGAGCAGGAGGGTGTACGACCTTTTACTGCTTCTCGTTATCAGGGGTTGTTGGCCCTGTACGAAGTGTCGAACGCGGCCCTCGATTCCAATCGCATCTGGTCTTGGCGAGAGTTTGGGCCACGGCTGTGAGTACAGTCCGGCCGTCCCGCTTGAAGGCCGAGTCTTTGAGTTCGAGAGGGAAATGTGACCCTGAACCATACTCCCATATCGGCTGTGGTCATTGCCTATAATGACGAATCCAACATGCGGGCTTGTCTGGACTCCATTACATGGGCGGACGAAATCATCGTGGTGGATTCTCACAGCACCGACGCCACCGAACGGATCAGCCGCGAGTTCACCGACAAAGTCCATCAGCACGATTTTCACGGCTTCGGCCGTCTGCGTAACGAAGCCCTCGCGCATGCCGCGCACGACTGGGTGTTCAGTTTGGATACCGATGAGCGGGCGACCCCGGAACTGCGGGATGAAATCAGACGTGTGTTGGACGCCGGTCCAGATGCCGAGGCCTATTTCGTTCCCCGCAAGAATTATTTTTTGGGGCGGTGGATCAAACATTGCGGGTGGTTTCCCGACTATCGACAGCCGCAATTGTTCCGGAAGAGCCTGCTACGTTATCGAGATGAACTCGTCCATGAAAGTTTCGATCTGGATGGCCGCCTCGGTTACTTGAGGGCCACGGCCCTGCAGTATCCATTTCGGGACATCGATCACTATTTGACGAAACAGGAACGTTATTCCGACCTGATGGCGAGGCGTATGGTCGAGCAGGGGCGCTCCTTTTCCTGGCACCAGCTACTTTCGCATCCCTGTTTCACCTTTTTCAAAATGTATGTCGGCCGCAGAGGCTGTCTGGATGGGGTGCCGGGTCTCATTTTGTCGGGCCTGTACGCCTACTATACCTTTATCAAATATGCCCGTTTTTGGGAGTTGCAGCGCACGGCGGTACCTGCAGGACGTTCCACCGCACCCGTGAAGCAAGGACAGGGCTGATCACTGTTATGGCGATTAGAATCGAACATCAATGACCATTGCAGCGGTGGTTATTACAAAGGACGAGGAATGCAATATCGCGAGCTGCCTCGAATCGGTACGCTGGGCTGACGAACTCATCGTGGTGGATGCCGAGAGCCGTGATCGGACCGTGGAGCTGGCGAAGCGATACACACCGAAGGTATTCGTTCGGCCATGGGCGGGGTATGGCCCGCAAAAAAATTTCGGGATCGATCAGGCCGGCGTAGACTGGATTCTCGTCGTGGATGCCGACGAGCGAGTGACGGACGAACTCCGACGGGAGATTCAGACCCTCTTGGCCACCGGGCCGCCGGTGGAAATCGGCGGGTATGAGATTCCGCGACGGAACTTTTTTTATGGGAAATGGATCCAGGGCGGCGGCCTGTTTCCAGACTACCAATTGCGGCTTTTCCGCAAGCCGGCCGGTCGGTATGACGATGTGCGGCTACATGAAAACTTAAGGCTGAGCGGCCGTCGCGAGCGACTCCGCGAGCCGTTCGACCATTACAGCATGCCCACCGTGCACCACCACCTCCGCAAGATGATGCGGTACACGACTCTGGGGGCCGATGAAAAACTCAAACGGGTCCATCACATTAGTGGCTGGACCATTGCCACACACCATCTTGGCACCATGCTGAAGACGCTGTTCGTGCGCGGGGGTTATCGGGACGGCGTGCATGGCCTGGTCGTGGCGATGTTCGCGGGGCTCCATACATTCGTGAAATATGCCAAGGCCTGGGAGCGCTTGAACGTGAGGCGCGAGGGGTGAACGGCCTGCGCGCGGGACTGGCCGATTGTACGGAGGCGTTTTTCGCCTGATGCGTATCGGGATCGATGCGGCTTCGATCGCGGGTGATAAAGGCGGCGTCGGCTGGCACACCCATCATCTCCTGCAGGCCCTGTTGGCTGTGAAGGAGGAGGTCGATTACTTCGGGTATCTCCGGCCTGGTTCCCTGCGGGAGGGTGGACTCGATGGCTGGCCGCTGAACGAGCGGATGCGTTGGGTCGAGGCGCCGCGATGGTTGATGCCCTGGCGAGGGGCCTGGGATGGCCTCGATCTTTACCACGGTCCCAATTTTAAAATGCACACGAGAGGACGGTTCGGTGGCGTCGTCACCATCCATGACTTGTGGCTGGCTCGTCATCCGGAATATTCACGAAAATTGTTGGGTCAAGCCGGATCGTCGCGACGGGCGAGGGCGACGGCCTTGCAGGCACGAAAAGTTGTGACCGTCTCGGAGTTTTCAGCGCGCGAGATGGTGGAACTGTACGGCATTCCCTGTGAGCATGTCGTCGTGATCCATAATGGCGTGTCTGAGGATTTTTATCCGGGATGTGATGAGCAGGAAGTCGCCGAGCTGCGTCGGCGCTGGGCGATTCCGCCGGCCGGCTTCATTCTCTTCGTCGGCGGGGCGGATCCCCGCAAGAACCATCGCCTGTTTCTGCAGGCCGTGGCGCAATCGCGTTCGCAGCTGGGGGAACGTGTCATGGTGTTGGTGGGCGACGCCGAGCATCCGGGGGGAAGTTATCGTGCAACGGCGCAGGCACTCGGTATCGAGCGGCAGGTCCGGTACACTGGCCGTCTCGACCGAGCGGATTTGCGACGGCTGTATGCCTGTGCCGAGGTGTTTGTCTTTCCTTCCCGTTATGAGGGATTCGGCATGCCGGTCCTGGAGGCCCTGGCCTGCGGAGCCCCGACGATCACCTCGTCGACCTCCTCCCTGCCGGAGGTCGCCGGCGACTCGGCCTTGTTGGTGGACCCCGACGATGTCGAGGCGTTGGGCAGGGCGATGATGACGTTGTTGTCCGATGTGGATCTCCGGCACACACTGCGACGGCGTGGATTCGAACGCGCGCGACTGTTCACCTGGCAACGTGCGGCAGCGCGCACCAGCGCCCTGTATCATGAGCTCTGCGCGTGAGCAACGTCGGCACCATGGATTATCGCAACATCTTAGTCATTAAGTTGCGGCACATCGGCGACGTGCTGCTCGCGACGCCGGTGTTGCGCGCCTTGCGGGATGCCTATCCCGATGCTCGTGTGACCATGCTGGTCAACCGAGGGACGGAAACGGTGCTGGCGCACAACCCGGATATAACCGAGGTATTGTGCGTTGAAAAGGGCAGCTGGGAGGCTCAAGTGAAGTTCGTGCGCGGGCTTCGCCGGCGGGCCTTCGATTGTGTCATCGATCTGACCGACGGCGACCGATCGGCGGCCATCAGTTTGGCGACGGGCGCGCCCGTGCGGGTCGGCTTCAATGCCGAACATCGCTGGCGAGGGCTTTTGTACAGCGCCGTGGCAAAACCCCGTTCAACGGACCAGCACCGGGTGGACTATGATCTCTGTGCTCTCCGAAATTTGGGCCTCGATCCGAAGCCAGGCACGCCAGCTCTGCACGTATCTCAGGCTGAGGAACAGGCGGTGGAAACCTGGCTGCAAGGAGCCGGTCTGTTGTCATCGAGGGAACCGCTGCTGTTACTGCAACCGGGAGCGCGTTATCCAATGAAAGTGTGGCCGCCCGAACGGTTCGCGGAGTTGGCCGATCGTCTGGCCGACCGGTTTGCCTGTCGAATTCTTCTGGGCGGAGACCAACGGGAGCGCGAGATTGCCGAGCAGATCGCCCGCAACACGCGCTGTGCGCCGAAAGTGGTGGCGGGCAAATTTTCTTTGCTCCAATTTGCCTCTCTCGTAAAACGCTGCGCATTGTTCGTCGGAAACGACGGGGGCGCCATGCACATTGCGGCGGCGATGGGGACGCCGGTGCTGGCGCTTTTTGGCCCCACCTATCCGCGGCGCTGGGGACCACGCGGCGGACCGGCGCAGGTGATCTACAAAGGCTTGGATTGTCGTGCCTGTTACCACCCGAGTTGTTTACGCGGCGACGACAGTTGCATGCGGCAAATCAGCGTGGACGAAGTGTTCGGGGCCGCCGGCCGGATGCTGGAGCGCGCCATCGCGAGGGCAAAGGCGTGAGCGGCGAACTCGTGAGCGTTGTGATCCCTGTGTACAACGGCGCGCCGTTCGTTGCGAAGGCCGTGGCCGGCGTACGGGCTCAGAAACACTCCGCGGTGGAAATACTCGTAGTCGACGATGGTTCGACGGACGGCACGCAAGAGGTGCTGAAATCTCTTGAGCAAAGTCACGGCATCCGATGGTTTCAACGCAGCCATGGGGGACCGGCGCGCTCGCGAAATTACGGTATCGAAGCCGCACAGGGACACTTCATCGCATTACTGGATTGTGATGATGAATGGCTGCCGGGAAAACTCGTCAAGCAGTTGGCCATCATGCGTGAACGGCCCGAGGTGGGTCTGGTCCACACGGATTTCGAGGTGCGATTTGAAGACGGCACGTTAGAGGAGCGCGTGACGGCGCGGTCGAGCCGGGAGCCGATGGTGCAGGCATTCGCAGGCGGTCATGTGGCCTTGCCCTCGACGCTGCTGATTCGGAAACAGGCGCTCGATCAAGTCGGCGGTCTGGACCCGGAACTGTACGGGTCGGAGGATTCCGATCTGGCCATCCGGTTGTTCCGGGTGACCCGCTTCGAGTGCATCGATCAGGTGTTGGTCAAGAAACTTCAACGCGGCCATGGCTATCGAGACATGGCCTTCGACGAGCAGACACATCGAGCGAGAGTGCTGGCGAGCCGGGATCGGTTTCTGACGCGCCTGGAAGGGTATGCTCCGCTCACCCCCATCCAGCGGGCGGCGTTGGATCGAGAGTGGGCGAACTATTTTCTCTTGAAAGGCGCCGCTGCGGAACGGGCCGGCCGTCGCAGCGAGGCGCGGCGGCAATATTGGGAAGCGATCCGCAAGGCTCCGGTCAGGCTCCGGTGTTATACGCGCTGGCTCCGCACGTTGACACCATAGCAGAGGGCTGAAAAAGTCCGCCAGCCGCGTTCTCAGCAGGCTCCTGGCGGGCGGGACAGAACGCGAAGCCCTGGGTCAAGACGCTGCCGGCTCACCCATCCCGGCCTGCGCAAACGCGACGCTCTGTATCCATCGCGTCGCGCACCTCGCTGCGGCTTCGGTGTCAGCCTTTTTTTGAGCCTCCTGCGGTCCTAGAGCAGGAGACGAGATGCCTATCGAATCGGCTCCCTGCCTTCAAGGTCGATGACGTTCGGAGATCCCCAAAGACATATGGAAACCATCGACTGCGAAGTGTGCAGCGGAAAATCTTCGACGAAAGTGTTCAGCCAATGCGACCTCGCTCACCATGTCACAGAGGAGTTGTTTACGGTGGTTCGTTGTGAGGATTGCCGCATGCTCTTCTTGAATCCGCGTCCGAGCCGCGAGGAAATTGGCCGCTATTATCCTGCAGCCTATTACCCTACTGTCGCGCCCCCTGCGTCCGGTGAACTCCGGCGCGCCGCCAAGCGCTGGTCGGGGAAGGTCCGGCGATGGATCGCCCAGGATTTCTACGGCTATCCGATGCCGGAGAACATGCATGGTTGGCAATGGGCGCGCCGGTTATTGCTTTGGCCCGAGTTTCTCTGGCGCCGGTGGTGCGGGCGTAGTCTGTTGCCCTGGGCCGGAAGGGGGCGCGCGCTGGATGTCGGCTGCGGCGCAGGCAACAATCTGGTGTATTTGCAAGAGCAAGGTTGGGACGTCTCCGGGGTAGACGCGAGCGCCGTGGCAGTGGCACAGGCACAGGCTCGGTTTGGTAATCGAGTGCGTCAGAGTGATTTGGGCTCGATGGCGTAT